>CACNYH010000013.1 GCA_902624495.1 uncultured Pelagibacteraceae bacterium
GAATTTTTCTTTTTTTGCTTGAACTATAATTGATGTATGTCGTCCTTTTTGTAATCTATAAAATTCCCTGAATGATGCATCACCTGAAATTTTTTTAAGTTTATAATTCATTTAAAATTTCCCACTTACCTGAACCTATAAATTTTATCTCTCTCTGATTTTCATTTTTAACGTAATCTAGATGTATTTCTAACTTATTAGATAACGGAATATCAATAAGTTGTGGCCACTCTATAATCTTAATTGTCTCTTGTTGATCTAAAAAAATACCTAGATGTTTTAATTCGCTTTCATCTTTTATTCTATAAAGATCATAATGCATAATTTTAATATTTTTTAAATCATACTCATAAAGTAGATTAAATGTAGGACTTAGTACTTCTGTAATCTTTTCCTCATTTTTTTCTTGTAAGTAATTTATCAAATATCTTGAAAAAGTAGTTTTTCCTACACCAATATCACCGATTAAAAATATACAATCATTTTTAGTTAGTTGGTCTGCAACTTTTATTGATAAAGAATTTAAATGTTCTAAGGATTTAACAATCATTTGCTACTGTTTAGTAGCGGTAAGTATCTGGTTTAAATGGTCCTGATGGTTTAACGCTAATATAATCTGCTTGATCTTTAGACATTTTAGTTAATTTTGCACCAACTTTTTCTAAATGCAACATTGCAACTTTTTCATCTAAGTGTTTTGGTAATACATAAACTTTATTTTCATATTTATCTGAATTATTCCAGAGTTCTATTTGTGCTATGACTTGATTTGTAAATGATGCGCTCATAACAAAACTTGGGTGACCTGTTGCGCATCCAAGATTAACGAGTCTTCCCTCCGCTAATAAAATAATTCTTTTTTTACTTGGTAGCTCTATTTCGTGGACCTGAGGTTTTATTTCATCCCATTTATAGTTTTTTAAAGCTTCAACCTGAATTTCGTTATCAAAATGTCCGATGTTACATAAGATAGCTCTATCTTTCATATTTCTCATATGATCTGCAGTAACTATATCTTTGTTTCCGGTAGCAGTTACAACAATATCAGCATCTTTAATTGCATCTTCCATTAAAACTACTTCGTAACCTTCCATCGCTGCTTGTAGTGCACAAATTGGGTCTGTCTCTGTTACCATTACTCTTGCGCCCGCTTGACGCAAAGAAGCTGCGCTACCTTTGCCAACGTCTCCGAAACCTGCAACAACCGCTACTTTCCCAGACATCATAACGTCTGTAGCTCTTTTGATACCATCAACTAAACTTTCTCTACATCCATATAAATTATCAAATTTTGATTTCGTCACTGAGTCGTTAACATTGAATGCAGGAACCATTAATTGTTTATTTGTTTCCATTTTTTTTAGCGCTAACACTCCAGTAGTTGTTTCTTCTGAAATTCCTTTAACACCCTTTAAAAGATCTTTGTAATCTTTATGCATTAAACCTGTTAGGTCTCCCCCATCATCCAAAATCATGTTTGGTTTCCAATCTTTTTTTCCCTCTATTGTTTGCTTTACACACCACCAATACTCCTCTTCCGTTTCACCTTTCCAAGCAAATACTGGTATGCCTACTTTAGCTATTGCTGCAGCTGCATGATCTTGAGTGGAAAAAATGTTACATGAAGACCATCTCACTTCTGCACCTAGATCAACTAGGGTCTCAATAAGAACCGCAGTTTGAATTGTCATATGCAAGCACCCTAAAATTTTTGCGCCTTTCAGAGGCTTTTTTCCTTTATACTCTTTTCTAAGTGCCATTAATCCTGGCATTTCAGACTCGGCTATAGAAATTTCTTTCCTACCAAAATCAGCTAAACTTATATCTTTTACTTTATAATCTTGTCCCATTTTGAATTTGTTAATATCAACATAAGTCTATCTTATCAAGAAAGAACACTAAGAAAATTTAGGTAGCAATACTTCAACTTGCGCACCTTTAGTATTCAGTCTATTTGACGCCGCTATAGTGCCTTTATGTAGCTCAACAATATTTTTAACAATATTGAGACCTAAGCCAGAATGTTTTCCAAAGCTTTTTGGCCTATTGCTATAGAAACGTTTGAATATTTTTTGAGGAGAGGTTTCAGAAAAACCTGGGCCTTCATCTTTAATTTTCATTACAAGATTTTTTGTTGTTTCCTCGATACTAATTTCAATTTTTTGATTATCCTGACTGAAAGATATAGAATTGTCTAATAAGTTTGCTATTACTTGTTCTAGTCTATTTTCAATCCCTAATATATATTTCCCATTTTTTGAACTTATTTTATCTCTTATCTTAATTTGAATATTCTTATTTTGGTTTTTCAGATCTTGTTTAAAATCTTCTGCTACATTATTAATAATTTCAATTAAATTTATTTTACTCATTTTCTCTCTAGATAAAGAAGCTTCATCTTTGAGCATTTGTGAATAATCCGTAATTAATCTCTCTATTCTTTCAACATCATGATTGATTATCTTTAAAAGTTTTTCACTTTCATCTTTACCAGTTGTTTTATCTAATAATTCTGAAGCACTCTTCAAAGAGGCTAGCGGGTTTCTGATTTCGTGAGCTAAATCATTAGAAAATGTTTCTGCCCTATTGGTTCTATGTTGAAGTTCTTTTGTCATTTCATCAATTGACATAGTGAGTTTTCCAATTTCATCATCTCTAACAAAAACTTTTTTTATATTAATGCTTTCCGAGGATTTCTTCTTAATCGAGTCACTATATTTAACTAATAAACCAATTGGCTTTAAAACATATTTATTTAGAAACATTGAAAAAATTAAAATCACAAGTGCTACTGCAAATACAGTTCTAATAATAAAATCTTTTCTTTCTTTAACTGCATTAATAATATCATTCGCTTGCTCAGAAACCAAAATATATCCAATGCTGTCATTTTGAAGTTTAACTTCGCTTAACGTCTTTACAAAAAAATCATTTTTATTTATTTCGGATATTGTTAAAGGATCACCATCGTATTTCTCTAATATTGTATTTAAATTATTTTCAGTTTTTTTATTTGAAGTAGAGGAGGAAAACTCATTTGATGAATTTTTTCCATCAATCGCCTCTTCTATTACTACATCTGATCTTGAAAAAACATTTTGATCTAAATCTAAAATATTTGTATCACCTATTAATTCTCCATTGGAGTCATAGAACTGAACTCTATCTAAACTCTGGAATAAAAATCTTGTAGAAAGTAAAAAGGTTCTTATGCCATTAGAACTGTAATCTACATTTAGCCTTTCAAGATGATCAACTGTGTTATTAATAATAATTTTATGGTTTACTGCTCTCTTTTTTACAAGATTTGGTTGAATCGCTTTTAGGTAAAATATTGTAAATAATCCTAGTATAGAAAATGTTGTTAAATTAAATAGTAAAAACTTTTTTAGTATAGAAGCTGTTTTTTTTGATTTCATTAACTAACATTCCATCTATACCCGCTTCCATATCTAGTTTCAATTGCCGAAAATTTTTCGTCAACTTTTTTGAACTTTTTTCTTATTCTTTTAACGTGACTGTCTATAGTTCTGTCTTCAATTTCAGTATTTTCTTTATATGCAATATCCATTAAATGGGCCCTTTCTTTAATAACCCCTGGCCTTTTTGCTAATTCCTTAACAATTAGAAATTCTGTAGTGGTTAACTTATCTGGCAAGGGCTTGCCATTCCATTCACATTCTAGCTGAGCTGGATCTAGCTTAAGCTTTCCATGGTTAATAATATTCTTTGTATCATCTACAACATTGGATTTTTTTCTGAGTTGTACTCTAATTCTCTCGATGAGCACCTTGGTAGAAAATCCCCCTGACTTTTTCACAAAATCATCTGCTCCAAGTTTTAACCCGAGTAATTCGTCTACTTCTTCATCTTTTGACGTTAAAAATATTATAGGTATGGACATTTTCTTTTTTAATTTTTTTAAAAGTTCCTCTCCATCCATTCTAGGCATTTTGATATCTAAAACAGCTAAGTCTGGAGGATTTCTTGTCAAACCGATCAACGCGGACTCTCCATCTATGTAAGTTTGCACTTTAAAGCCTTCTCGCTCAAGTGCCATACTTATTCCAGTTAGAATATTCCTATCGTCATCTACTAATGCAATTGTATGTGCCATAATTTTATATTCATAATCTTAATGTCAAAATTTAGGCGTTAATGAGCCTCTCCCCAATTATTCCCTGAGTTTACTCCTACCTCTAAGGGTATTGAGAATTTGTGGTATTCAGAGCTTGATACTGAAACCATAGCATTTTGAATTAATTTCTTAACATTATTTTCATCTTTTTTTAAACATTCAAATATTAACTCATCGTGTATTTGAAGTAACATTTTTGCTATTTTTTTTTCCTCTAAAATATTATCAATTTTAATCATTGCTAATCGAATTATATCAGCAGCTGATCCTTGGATAGGAGCGTTAATTGCTGCTCTTTCTTGAAAACTTCGCACACTAAAATTTTTATCATTTATGCCTCTCAAATGAATTCTTCTTCCAAAAATATTTGATACGTAACCAAGTTTTCTACAGCTTTTAATTGTAGAGTTCATGTAATCCTTTATTTCAGGAAATTTTTTAAAATAAGAATTAATAAATTCTTGAGCCTCTTCATTTGAAACTGATATTTGCTTAGCTAAACCATATTGAGTTATACCGTATATGATTCCAAAGTTTATTGCCTTTGCTTTCCTTCTTTGATCTTCAGAAATTTTATTAATCGGCACACCAAAAACTTGGCTAGCAGTAAGTTTGTGAATGTCCTGATTTTGTTTGAATGCTTTTTTTAGCTCTTTAACATCAGCCATATCAGCAAGTATCCTCATCTCTATTTGATTGTAGTCAGCAGAAATTAGAACATTATTTTTTTCTGCTATAAAAGCTTTTCTAATTTCTTTTCCGTCTAAAGTTTTAATTGGTATATTTTGTAAGTTTGGATCGCTTGAGGCTAATCTACCAGTGTTAGTAGCTGCTAAAAGGAATGATGTATGAACTCTTTTGGTATCTTTATTAATATGATCTTGAAGCGCATCTGTATAGGTACTTTTAAGTTTAGACACTTGTCTCCACTCTAATATTAAATTAGGAAATTTTTGACCAGTTGACGCGAGATCCTCTAATATTTTAGCGCTAGTGGCTAAACTACCTTTTTTAGTTTTTTTCAATTTTGCTATTTTTAATTCGTTGTAAATTATTTCACCAAGTTGTTTGGGCGACCCAATATTAAATTCTTTTCCTGAAATTTTAAAAATTTCTTTTTCTATTTTTTCTAATCTTTTTTCAAATTTTTTTGATAGTTCTTTTAGGTAGTTATCATCTACTTTTATCCCATAAGTCTCTAGTTTAGATAATATCTTAATCATTGGTTTTTCAAAAGCTTCGTAAATTTGACTAAGCTTTTCGCCTGAAACTCTTTCTGACAAAATTTCATATAATCTTAAAGTCACATCGGCATCCTCTGCTGCATACTCTGTGGCTTTATCTATATCAACTTCTGAAAATTTTAATTGTTTTTTTCCAGAGCCAACCAAATCTTTGTAAGAAATTGTTTTATGGTTAAGATGTAATTCCGACAAAGTATCCATATTATGACGATTATTTCCTGCATCCAAAGTGTAAGAGAGTAACATTGTATCTTCGACAGAGTTTAATTCTACTCCATATTTTTTTAATATAATGAAATCATATTTAATATTTTGACCAACTTTTTTTATACTTGGATCTTCCAAAATCGGCTTGAGTTTTTTTACAACAAAATCTTTATTTAAACTTTTAATATTTTTATGGCCAACCGGAATGTAAAAAGAAATATTTTCGGCATAACTTAAAGAAATACCAATTAATTCTGCAACCTGAGGATCTAGAGAAGAAGTTTCAGTATCTACTGAAATAATACTTTTTTTATTCAAATCAATAATTAATTTATTTAAGTCATCTTCTTTCGTAATTTTTTGATATTGTTTTGTATTTATTTTTGATGGTTTTGATATTTTGTCCTGACCAAAATTTTTTTCTCCAGGTTCACCATAAAAACTGATAGCTTGGCTTAATAATCTATTAAATTCCATCTCTCTTAGGAAGTTATAAAGTTTATCTTTATTGATTTTTTTGATTAAAAACTCACTTGGGTTATTTTTTATTGGGACATCATCTTTTAGAGTTACTAGTTGTTTACTCAATAACGCTTTATCTTTGTTAGCAATGAGTGTTTCTCTTCTTTTGTTTTGTTTAATTTCAGAAGCTTTTTTAAGAAGGGTGTCTAAGTTTTTGTATTTATTGATAAGTTCTGCAGCAGTTTTGACTCCTATTCCAGGTACACCTGGTATATTGTCAGAGGAGTCTCCAGCCAAAGATTGAACATCTATCACTTGATTAGGTTTAACCCCAAATTTTTCAATAACTTCTTTTTCTCCAATAACTCTACTTTTCATTGGATCGAATAATCTTATCTTAGTGGAGACTAGTTGCATTAGGTCTTTATCAGAGGAAATTACTGTAACTTTTGCTCCAGACTCAATAATTTTTTTTGCATAGGTAGCTATTAAATCATCTGCCTCGTAATTAAGAAGTTCTATAGACGGTAGATTAAAAGCTTCAACTGATTTTCTTATATATTCAAATTGAGGAGCTAAATCATCTGGCGCTTCAGCACGATTAGCTTTATATTCACTATAAATTTCATTTCTAAAATTTTTTCTTGCAGAGTCGAATATTACTGCAAAATGTGTTGGTTTATTTTTAGAGTCGTCTGATCTAGCATCCTCTAATAATTTAAAAAGCATGGAACAGAAACCACTAACCGCTCCAGTTGGAAGACCATCACTTTTTCTTGAAAGAGGAGGAAGAGCATAATAAGCGCGAAAAATATATCCAGATCCATCTACTAAATAAAAATGATCTGTTTTTTTTATAGAACTCATATATACATATTACATTGAAATCTTAATGAATTATAAAAAAGTATGAATAAATTTGCCTTAGCTGTTGAAAATCTAACAAAGATTTATTCTAGTCCTAAAACCAAAAAACATAATAAAGCTTTAAATGAATTAAGTTTTGAAGTCAGACAAGGTGAAGTATTTGGATTATTAGGACCAAACGGAGCTGGGAAGACAACATTTTTAAGTATTCTAGGAGGCACCGTTATTAAGACTAGCGGAAAAGTAAATGTATGGGGATTCGATTTAGATCAAAATCCTCGTCAAGTTAGAGCGTCCGTGGGGATAGTCCCCCAGGAAGTAAACTTAGATGCTTTTTTTAGTCCTAAAAAACTCCTTGAACTCCAGGCCGGACTTTATGGGATTACAAAAGAAAACCGAATAACAGATTTGATATTAAATATGGTTTCTCTCGAAGATAAGGCTAATGCATACTCCAGAAGCTTATCAGGTGGAATGAAAAGAAGATTACTTATAGCAAAAGCTATGGTGCATCAGCCTCCGATTTTAATATTAGACGAACCCACAGCTGGTGTAGATGTAGAGCTTAGAAATAAACTTTGGGAAAATGTTAAAGCACTAAACAAAGAAGGAGTAACAATAATATTAACTACTCACTACTTTATTGAAGCTCAAGAAATGTGTGATCGAATTGCTATAATTGACAAAGGAAATTTGGTTGCATTAGACACCACTGAAAAATTATTAGAAAGAATAAAAACTAAAAAAATTAGATTTAAAGTCAAAAATATGGAATTGAATAAAAATTTAATTATGAAAAATATAAATTTTAAAATTAACTCTAAAAATTCAATATTGGTTACTTATGAAAAAAATTCAACTGATTTTGGAGAAATAATAAATTATTTGAATAAAAATAACGTCAAAATTGAGGATATTTCTACTGAAGATGGTGATTTAGAAGATGTTTTTGTTAAATTAACAAAACACTAGATTTTAATAAAAAAAAAGTTAAATTAATTAAATGGAATTTGTAAAAAGTTTAAAACAACCAAAAATAATTAAATATATATTTATCACCTTATTAGGTTCAATTCTTCTAGCAATATCATCAAAAGTAAAAATACCATTTTACCCAGTCCCTATGACAATGCAAACTTTAGTTGTCTTGTTAATAGGAATATGTTTTGGATGGAAACTTGGTGTGGCAACTATTTCTTTATATTTATTCGAAGGTATAATTGGTTTGCCAGTGTTTTCAGGAACTCCAGAGAAAGGTGTGGGAATAGTATACTTTACAGGACCAACAATGGGTTATTTGATAGGTTTTGTGATCGCTGGATTTTTAGCAGGAAAGTTTAATTACGATAATAATTATTTTAAGAATTTTTTTAAATTAGTTTTTGCCACTAGCTTTATTTATGTATTAGGGATGTTATGGCTAGGTACTTTAATAGGTTGGGATAAACCAATATTCAAATTGGGAGCTCAACCTTTCTTGTTAGCAGAGTTATTTAAAATTCTAATTGCAACACTTGTAATAAATCAAATTAGAAAATTTAGAAAATTTATTTAAGTTATCTTGGGGATCTTTTAGAAAGAATTCTTTGTAATGTTCTTCTATGCATTTTAAGTCTTCGAGCTGTTTCGGAAACATTTCTATTGCATAACTCAAATACTCTGTGGATGTGTTCCCACTTTACTCTATCTGCAGACATAGGATTTTCAGGAGGTTTTGCCTTTGATTCTGGAGAGGCCAATAAAGCCGACTCAACATCATCCGCATCAACTGGTTTGGAAATGTAATCGATTGCTCCTACTTTAACAGCCTCTACAGCTGTAGGTAGATTCCCGTAACCCGTTAACATTACTATTCTGCAATCTTTTTTGTTATTTGAAAGCTCTTTAACAACATCCAATCCATTGCCATCTTCAAGCCTAAGGTCAATTACAGCAAAGGCTGTAGGAGCTGTTTTAGCAATATTAAGACCCTCGGCTACTGATTTAGCTTCTTTAACTTGAAATCCTTTCTTCTCCATGGCTCTTGCAAGCCTACCCCTTAAGGGATCATCATCATCAAGGATTAATAGCGATTTATCAGCAAAGTCTGCTAATTTTAGCTGCTCTGGGACGTTTTTTTGCACTCTCATTTAGTGTCATATGGGTACTGTTGACAAAATTTCAACACGACAAAAATGTCCTTTTTTTCTTTACATAGAGTTAAAAAAACCTTAAACGCGAAATAAATAAGGTTTTTTTTATTAAATTTTTTAAAAAATCTTTGTGTAATTTAACGCGAGGGACACATGAAATGGGAAAATTTAAAACAGTTAACGAACTAGTTAACTCACTACAACCAGATTACCCCGTATATTGTTTACGGCTTAACGAGATTAAAAAATCCGTAAAATTTTTTAAAGAAAATTTTCCAGGAAAGATACTCTACGCCGTGAAAACAAATCCAAACGAAAAAATTATTAAACAGATTATTGCTAATGGTATTAATGAATTTGATGTTGCCTCACTAAATGAAATAAAACTTCTTAAAAAAATTAAGTCAGATGCAAAATTACATTTTATGCATACTGTTAAAAGTAAAGAGAGTATATCATCGGCTTACTTTGATTATGGTGTTAAAAGCTTCTCTCTTGATAGTAAAGACGAGTTAAGAAAAATTCTAGAGGCTACTAATCAAGCAAAAGATTTAGAATTATTTGTAAGAATTGCAATTTCAAATGAACATGCTGAAATAGATCTATCAAGAAAATTTGGTGCGCTTCCCTCAGAAGCTTTAGGATTAGTAAGATTGTGTAAGGATCATTCAAAAAAACTTGGAATTAGTTTTCATGTTGGCTCTCAATGTATGCATAAAATTTCTTACTCAAAAGGAATACGTGAAATAGGAAATATAATTAAAAAGACAAAGATAGTCCCAGACACAATCAATGTCGGTGGTGGTTTCCCTTCTGTTTATCCGGACCTTAATCCTGAACCATTAATAAATTACATGAATGAGATTAAAAGAGAACTAAACAATTTAAAACTCAATAAATTACCTGAAGTAATCTGTGAACCAGGAAGATCTCTTGTAGCGGAGAGCGGGTCTACAATAGTTAAAGTTATTTTAAGAAAAAAAAATAGTCTATATATTAATGATGGAACTTATGGATCTTTATTTGATGCTGGTGGACCAAACTTTGTTTTACCGTCAAAAATGATTACAGTCGGAAGAATTCAGTCAAAGAAACTTACTGCTTTTAGTTTTTTTGGACCTACTTGTGATGGGTTAGATTACATGAAAGGTCCTTTTTTGTTACCAAATAATATTAAAGAAGGCGACTATATAGAATTAGGTCAGCTAGGTGCTTACAGTCTTACTTTCAGAACAGATTTCAATGGTTTTTATTCAAATGAAATTCATGAATTAAGTGACAAACCAATTTTATCTATGTACGATAATACAAATGATAAGGTTGGTTCTTTAGTAGCTTAATGAATAAAAAAAATAGTCCGAATATCGGACACAACAAAAAATCTCTACTTAATTCACCAGTTGAACATATCGACATCAAGTCTTTTGATGCTCGTAAGATTGTTGAAGGGATGAGCAAGATGTCTTTCACTTCTAGAGATACAGCTAGAGCAGCAGCTATTTATAGTGAAATGCTTGCAGATAATGATTGTTCTATTTTTTTGACTTTAGCAGGTTCAACTTCAGCAGGCGGATGCATGGATCTATATACTGACTTAGTAAAACATAACATGGTCGATGCAATAGTGGCTACTGGAGCCTCTATTATTGATATGGATTTTTTTGAAGCTCTTGGCTTCAAACATTATCAAGGATCTCAGTTTCAAGATGATACTGAGTTAAGAAGTAACTATATAGATAGGATCTATGATACCTATATAGATGAGGAAGAACTTCAAGCATGTGACCAAACTATTTGTGATATTGCAAATACATTAAAACCTAAAACTTATACCTCTAGAGAATTCATTCTAGAGTTAGGAAAATATCTTAAATCTAATGCTAAAAAAAAAGGTTCTTTGATAGAGACTGCATATGATAACGATGTTCCAATATTTTGTCCTGCATTCACCGACAGCTCTGCAGGTTTTGGGCTTGTAATGCATCAAGAAAAAAATCCTGATAAACACATTACTATTGACTCTATTAGAGAATTTAGAGAACTAACTGAAATTAAAATTCAATCAAAACAATCAGGTTTGCTGATGATTGGAGGGGGAGTTCCTAAAAACTTCATTCAAGATACAGTAGTTTGCGCAGAGCTATTGGGCAAAAAAGTTGATATGCATAAATATGCTATTCAAATTACCGTTGCAGATACTAGAGATGGTGCTTGCAGCAGTTCTACATTAAAAGAAGCCAGCTCATGGGGTAAAGTTGATATTACGAAAGAACAAATGGTATTTGCTGAGGCTACAAGTGTATTACCATTGATTGCGAGCGATGCGTACCACAGAGCTAATTGGAAAAAAAGATCAAAAAGAAATTTCACACAAATTTTTAAGTCTTAAATGAATTACTTAGACCAGAAAAAAGGTTTTTTGGGATTTGATGCAAATCATAAATCTAATTCTAAAGTAGTTATAGTGCCTTTTGGTTTAGAAAAAACAGTGAGCTATGGCGGTGGAACTAGAAATGGACCAAAAGAAATAATTAAGGCTTCTCATCAAGTTGAATTATTTGATGAAGAGTTAAACAAAGAACCCTACAAAGAGATTGGTATTGAAACTTTAAAGCCGTTTAAAATAAAAAGTAAATTAAAAGACGCTTTAAATCAATTATCTGAAATTAATGAAAAGATACTATTTGAGAAAAAATTTCCTCTCGTCTTGGGTGGTGAACACTCTATTACGCCGGGATCTATTAAACCATTTGCTAAAAGATATAATGAATTAATCCTCCTTCATTTTGATGCTCATGCTGATCTTAGAGAAAGCTATCAAGGAGAAAAATTTTCTCATGCCTCAGCAATTAAAAGATGCCTTGATTTTAAAAATTTAAGAGTGGTGTCTTTTGGCATCAGAAATCTTTCAAAATCTGAAATGGATTTTTATAACAACAATAAAGATAGAATAGAAATATTTTGGGCAAAAGATAAAAAAAATTGGGATCTGGGAAAAATTAATGATTTATTTAAGAATAAGCAAGTTTATATAACTTTCGATGTAGATAGTTTTGACTCAAGTATTATGCCTGCAACTGGAACCCCTGAACCAGGTGGATTGTTTTGGGATGAAGTTTTGTCAATAATTAAGATGATCTGTAAAGTATCAAATATAGTTGGCGCAGATATAAATGAACTTGCGCCAATAAAAAAATTTGACTCATATAATTTTTTAGTAGCTAAATTAGCCTATAAGATCATAGCGTATTCTTTTGAATTTAAGAGTTAAGTAAAATATTTTTTGGTGACCAGCTTATAACTACTGAAGCACCGCCTAAATTTTTATCTTCTTTAAACAAGAGTTTAGCATTTTGTCTCTCTAATAAAGTTTTGCCTAAGAAAGTTCCAAGGCCCAAGCCTGAGTTTAAATTCAATTCTGATGACCTAGATTTTATGTAGGGTTCTCCCAATTTATCAATTATGTCTTTAGGAAATCCTGGCCCATCATCATTTACTGTGATTTTTATCTCTTTATCGTCACTCATCAAAAAGATATTTACTTTACTTTTTGAAAATTTAATTGCATTTCCTATAAAATTTCTTAATCCATAGATCATTTCAGCTGACCTTTGGATATCAATTTTATTTTTATCATTTTCTGATACTAAAGTAATTTCTTTTGAAGAAGTTTCTTTAAAAGAATTAATGATTTCTTCAAGTAAATTTTCTAATTTCGTCGAGCTAAAAAATTTGTCCTCCTCTATTTGTTTTTTTGAAATTCTTTTTAGAATTTCGCTACATCTTTTAGATTGACTAATTAATAGATCAATATCCTTGGATAACTCATTGTTATCTCCAATTTCTTTTTTCAATTCTTTTGCAACTACACTTATTGTAGCTAAAGGTGTTCCTAAAGAATGTGCTGCTGCTGCTGCTTGTCCACCTAATGACTCTAATTCATACTCTTTATAAATCACCTCTTGAAGTTTTTTAAAAGCTTCCTCTGTTTTCTTTTTTTCACCAGAAAAACGAATGCCAAAGTAACTCAAAAATATTAAGCCAATTAATATAGAAATTATAATTCCAAATTTATAAAAATTTGGAAAATGTAACAAATTCATTTCCTCACCTGGCAGAGGTAAATAAAAAAATGATATAATTAATAAAAGTAATGATGTTATTAAACCTAAAATAATTGTTGTACCCATACTTAGAAATGTTGAGGAAACGATGGCTGGTATCACTAATAAAAAAGAAAAAGGATTAAAAATTCCTCCTGTTAAATAAAGAAGGGCGCTTAATTGTAATAAATCGATTAGGAGAAAAGGAGCTGCATAAAAATCTTTTAATTGATTGATTTTTATTCCAAATTGAAGATACAAATTTGTTGCTAAACCCAGTGAAATAATCAAATAACTTTCTATAATTGGAAAGGGTAAATTTAGGTAATAAAAAACTATACTAATTGCTAAAATTTGACCAGTAGTAGCTATATATCTTAAAATTGTTAATGTATTTTTATCTAAGCTTAAGTTCTCTTTTGTTCGAAAAAGAGTAGAAAAATTCATTATCTGATTAAATGTCTAAGTTAGTTACATCTAAAGCGTTGTTAGTAATAAAATCTTTTCGCGGAGCGACTTCATCACCCATCAAAATTTGTATCATTTTTTGATCATCTTTTGATTTATCTTTAGTGCCTTTTGTATATTGGACCCTTAAAAGCGTTCTATTATCTGGGTTTAAAGTAGTCTCCCATAGCTCTTCGGGATTCATCTCGCCTAATCCCTTAAATCGTTGAATTGAAAGATTTTCTTTTTGATCCTGAATAAATTTTTTAAAGTCTGCAGTTCCCTTTTTAATTTTTTTATCTACGTTAGATGTTTTTAAAATATATTCTTCTAATGTTTTTTCGTCTTTTATATAAACACTTTTATTTGCTTTAGTAACTTTAAATAAAGGTGGTTGAGCAAGGTAAATATGACCATTCTCAATTAATTGATTAAACGGATAATTATTAAAAAAAGTTAATAGTAGCGTTCTTATATGAGAACCATCTACATCCGCATCAGTCATAATAACAATTTTATCATATCTTAAATTTTCTAGATTGAAATCTTTTGAGCCGGTTCCTAAAGCATTAATCAAAGTTACGATTTCACTTGATGACATCATTTTCGAAAGTGCTTTTGTTGATTGGTCTTCGCCATTTTTCTTTCCATTGACAAAAGTGTTTAAGATTTTTCCCCTTAATGGAAGTACAGCTTGGAACTCCCTAACCCTGCCTTGTTTTGCTGAACCACCTGCAGAGTCCCCCTCAACAATAAATAATTCAGTTCCTTCTCTTTTTTGTATTTGACAGTCTGCTAACTTACCTGGTAGTCCTGATAATTCAAAAGTACCTTTACGTCTAACACTATCTCTTGCTTTTCTTGCAACATCTCTTGCCATTGCAGCTTGAGTGATTTTTTCAAGTACTACCTTTGATACAGATGGATTTTGATCAAACCAGGTTGAAACTTTTTCTCCAATAATATTTTCAACAATATTTCTTATTTCTGATGAAACTAATTTATCTTTAGTCTGAGATGAAAATTTAGGATCCGGCATTTTAATTGATAGAACCGCGGTTAAACCTTCTTTAATATCCTCCCCGGATAAATTAATTTTATTTTTTTTATTAGCATTCCTATCATTTGAATATTTATTAATAACTCTAGTTAAAGCACTCCTAAACCCAAGCAAATGGGTTCCGCCATCTTTCTGAGGAATATTATTTGTAAAAGGTAGGACTTCCTCAGAATAGCCAGCGTTCCATTCGAATGAGCACTCGACTGTTACGTTACTCTTTGTAGCTGTAACGTAAATTGGTTTTTTGAAGACTTCTTTTTCATTTTTGTTTACCAAAATTGGTTTTTTATTATTAATATGCTTTACAAATTCTGTTATTCCTCCGTCATATTTATGGTTATATTCTTTTGCTTTTTTTGAGGTGTTATCTATCAAATTTATTGATATTCCTTTGTTTAAAAAAGCGAGTTCCCTGATTCTTTTTTCAAGTACGTTCGAACTAAATTTTATTGATGAAAATATTTCTTTAGAAGGTAAAAAAGTAATTTTAGTACCATTTTTTTTTGTTTTGCCAATTTGTTTCAATGGTTTAATTGAGTTTCCATCTTTAAATTTAATTTCATATTCTTTTCCATCCCTATAAATCCTTAATTCTAACATTTCTGATAATGCGTTAACTACTGAGACACCAACTCCATGTAAGCCTCCGGAGACTTTATATGAATCATGGTCAAATTTACCTCCAGCGTGCAGTTGGGTCATGATTACCTCTGCAGCAGATATTTTTTCTCCTTTGTGAATATCAACAGGTATCCCTCTGCCGTCGTCTTCAATCGTAACTGTATTATCTGAATTTATTGAAACATTAATATTCTTACAATAACCAGCTAAAGCTTCATCAATTGAGTTATCAATTACCTCAAAAACCATGTGGTGCAAGCCAGAACCATCATCTGTGTCACCAATATACATTCCTGGTCTTTTTCTTACTGCGTCTAGACCTTTAAGGACTTTAATCGCATCCGCTCCATAGGATCGATTAGTTTTTAATTCAGAATTTTTAGGCATTATTATTTTTTTGAGTGATTAAATATATCATTTTTTAAAAACAATAGAAAATCAGCTTTATGATTAATGAGCTAGAATTATTCAAAATCAACAGTTTTTAAGCAAAAAATAAAAAAAAATCTAAAATAGAGGAAAACTAGATTTTCATTGGCATTATAACATAATAGCTATTTTTATCAGAAACGTCCTCTATTAAAACTGGTGAAACTGAGTCCTTTAAATTAATCTTTAAATTTTTATCTTCAACCTCTGAGGCGATATCAATTAAATATTTTGAATTAAAACTAATATTTAGATTATCCCCGTTAAATTTAGCATTAATTTTTTCATTGCCGTCCCCAGAGTTTGCACTGTTGACTGAGAGCTGAACATTGTCTTTATTTATTAAAAGTTTTACACCCTCTTTTCTATCAATAGAAACACTGGCTACTCTTTCAATCGAACTTATAAAATCTTTAGACGAAACAATGAGTGTTTTTTCATTATTTGTTGGAACAACTTTTCGATAGTCCGGAAACTTTCCATCAATAACCTTAGAAATTAATTTCATATTTCTTATTGAGAATTTAATTTTATTATCACTTACCTGCATTAAGATAGGGTCTGAATTTTCTGATAATATTGAACATAGCTGGTATACTGTTTTTCTTGGTAAAATAAGAGATGAAAAATTATCAATGTTATCGACCTCTAGGCTGCTTGAAGACAGCCTATGACTGTCTGTAGCCACCCCTGTGAGGAAATTTCTTCCCTGAGTTTCTGTCAAGTGCATATAAACACCATTTAAGTAATGTCTTGTGTCATCATTAGATATAGATATTTTTGTTTTATTTAAAAGTTTTAAAAGTTTATTGCTATTTAGTTTGAGTTCATTGCCCTCAAATTCATCTGCAAACGTTGGAAAATTATCAGTTGGTAAGCACAAAAGATTAAAATCTGCGTTATCACTTTTTAGGCTCAATTTATTCTCAGTCTTTAATTCAAATCTTAAATCGGAATTTGATGAAATTTTCCTCAAAATGTCATAAAGAATTGACGCAGAAGTTGTCGTACTACCTTCAGTTATAATTTTTACTTCCTCAATTTCATCAAAAAAAATTATATCTAAGTCTGTAGCAACTATAGACAGTTTTTTATCTTTTAATAGAAGTAAAACATTTGAGAGGATGGGAAGCGTATTTTTTTTTTCAACAATTCCTTGAACGTAATTTAAAGATTTTAATAATATATCTCTTTTGACTTCAAATTGCATTTATTGCTGTTCAAGTAAAAGGCTTTTAATTTGATTAATGTTCTTCTTCATCTCATCGTCCTGATCTGTTAACCGAGAAATCGTTTTAACTGCATGAATAACGGTTGTGTGATCTCTGTTAGCAAATCTTCTTCCAATTTCTGGAAGTGACCTTGAAGTCATTTTTTTTGCCAAATACATCGCGATTTGTCTAGGTCTAGCTAATGGCCTGGACCGTCTTTGTGAGAGCATATCGCTAAGAGGAATATTAAAATAATTAGAGACAACATTCTGTATTTTGTCAACTGTTATTACTCTAATTTGATTAAAAACATCTCTTAAAATATTTTTACAATCACTAATATTTAAATCCTTATTGTGCACTCTGCTAAATGCAATTACTCTGTTTAAGACACCAATTAACTCCCTGATATTTGTTTTAGTCTCACCTGCAATAAAATTGATGACCTCATCATTTAAATTAATGTTTTCTTTAAATTGATTTTCTATTTCTTCAATTTTTTTCTTAATTATTTTTACTTTAAGATCAATGTCTGGTGTTTCAATATCAACTACTAAGCCGCCTGCTAACCTCGATTTAATTCTATCTTGAATTTTATCCAGTTTCATAGGTGATCTGTCTGAAGATATTATTATCTGTGACCCTTTATCCATTAAACTGTTAAAAGTGTGAAAAAATTCTTCCTGTAAACTCTCTTTTCCGCTGATAAATTGAATATCATCAATGATAAAAACTGATGATTTTCTGAAAAAATCCTTGAAATTGACCATATCGTTTTTCTTAATTGACTTTATAAAATGATACATAAATCTTTCTGCCGATATAAACATTACGTTATTGTCATCTTGTAAAGACAATCCAATTGCATTTAGCAAATGTGTCTTTCCAAGTCCTACCCCGCCACAAATATAGAGTGGATTGTACCTTGATATGTGCTCACATACTTTTTTAGAGTAAGATAAAGCAATATCATTACTTTTTCCTTGGATAAAGTTATCGAAATTTAAATTTGGGTTAAGTCTATTGTAATTAAGAATTGAGTCCTTAATTTCAGTAACTTTATTTATCTCATTGATATTGATTAATTCTTGATTATGTTTAGCTTCCTCTACTATTTTAAACTCTATCCTGCTTAAACTAAGTTTAAAACCCTTAACTTGTTCTAATATTTTATCTAAATATCTCGACACAATCCAATCTCTAAAGAATCTTGTTGGAACACCAAGTATTAAATAATCATTGTACTCTTTCACTAGAGATATCTTTTGCAGCCAACTGTTATAAACTTCACTACCAAAAGTCTTTTTAAATGATGCTTGTATATCTTCCCAAAT
>CACNYH010000014.1 GCA_902624495.1 uncultured Pelagibacteraceae bacterium
TTTTATTAGATTTAAAATACTTGCAAGTTTTATTCAAACAGCACGTAAGACAATTTGGGTCTTTTGGTTTACATATTAGTGCGCCGAATTCCATTAAAGCTTCAACAAAATCGTCATTTCTTTTAGTAATAAAAAGTTTTTTTTTATTTTTTTTTATTAGTTTATCAAAATTAATTTTTTCTTCTTCAATGTTCAGATTTCTTGAAAATACCCTTTTTACGTTACCATCTAACGCTATTCTTGGTTCATTATAAACTAATCCTAATAGAGCGTTTGCAGTATAATCGCCTACCCCTGGGAGTTTTTTTATTTCAATTATTGATCTTGGTAATCTAGATTTGTAATTATTAACCAAAATTTTAGAGCATGCCAAAAGATTTCTTGCCCTTCTGTAATAACCAAGACCTTCCCACATCTTTAAGATTTCTCTCTCTTTGCTTTTAGACAAGTCTTTAATTGTTTTAAATTTATTTGTGAATTTATTGAAGTAAGGAATAACCGTTTTTACTTGAGTTTGCTGCAACATAAATTCACTTAAAAGCCTATAATACAGCTTTTTTGGTGA
Source organism: uncultured Pelagibacteraceae bacterium (assembly GCA_902624495.1). Lineage (GTDB taxonomy): Bacteria > Pseudomonadota > Alphaproteobacteria > Pelagibacterales > Pelagibacteraceae > Pelagilacustribacter. The sequence continues at coordinate 566 of CACNYH010000014.1, forward strand.
CTTTTTGCCAACACGCCAAGGCAATTTCCTTTTGCTATTATAATACCATGCTAAAATTTTTTTTGGTAAAGTTAAATTAATATGCATAACAAAAATAATAATAAAACACAGACCTACATACAAGGCCTTCGTCCATTTTCTAATTCCATACCGAAAACATTAAAAAAACATCTGAGAAAAGGTAGTTATAATTATTCAAATATAGTTGATAACTGGACAAGCATTGTAAATAAAAATATTTCTGATGCATGTTATCCTATTTCAGTGAAAATGAAAAAGAGTATGAAAGACGGGACTTTAGTTCTAAATGTAATTCATGGAAAAGAAGTTGAAATTGAATATACCAAAAATGAAATCATTGATAAAATTAACAGTTTTTTTGGTTACAACTGTATAAGCAATATAGCTCTAAAAATTATCGAAAATAAAATAAATAAACGAGATAAAATTGTACCAAAAATAAAAAATCTAAATTCTGTAGAAAAAAAAATTAAAAATATAGATAACGAAAAATTAAAAATATCTCTTAAAAGTTTATTAAAAGCATATAACGAAAAAAATGATTAAATTAATTCATAAAATAATATTCGTTTTTCTTATTTTTTTCTCTATTGAGGTAAAAAGTAAAGAGGTAGGTATAGGAGATGTTAATTCCAAAGTAACGATTAAAGTTTTTTCATCATTAACTTGTCCAGCATGTGCTAATTTTCACTCAAAAATTTTCTACCAAATAAAAGAAGAATTTATAGACAAAGGCTTAGTGAGATTTGAACATCACCCGTTCCCTCTAGATTTAGCAGCTCTAAATGCAGAAATGATAGTAAGATGTCATGTTGATAACATAAAAAAATTTGAACTTCTTGGGAAAATTTATGAAAAACAAAAATTATGGGCGGTTGGATCTGATATAAACAAGATAAATGACTCAATAAAGAAAATTGGTTTAGAGTCAAATTTAAATAATAAAGATATGGACAATTGTTTAAGAGATGAAAAAAAACAAGACGAAATATTAAATCAAAGAATAGATGCACAAAAGAAATATGAAATCGGATCTACACCTACTATTTTAATAAATGAAAAAAAATATAAAGGGAGGGTAGAGTATAGTGAATTTAAAAAGGTATTAGAAAAAAATCTTTAAATGAAATTTAAAAATTTAGAAATGACAGGTTTTAAATCTTTTTCAGAAAAGACAACTATTTTAATTGAAAAAGGTCTCACCGGTATAGTTGGTCCAAATGGTTGTGGAAAATCAAATATTGTAGAAGCACTTAGATGGTGTATGGGCGAGAACTCTGCAAAAAGCATGAGAGGGTCTGGAATGGAAGACGTAATTTTTTCAGGAACCTCAAATAGACCGTCGAAAAATATTTCTGAAGTCGCTTTACTATTAGATAATCAGGAGAGGAGTGGTCCAATTCAATACAAAGAGTTTGATGAAATATCGATAAAAAGGAAAATAGAAAAAGATAAGGGTTCTAAATATTACATTAATGATAAAGAAGTCAGGGCGAGAGATGTGCAGACTTTTTTTGCAGACCTTTCTACTGGTGCTCACTCCCCATCTCTAATCAGTCAGGGCAAAATAGGGCAGTTAGTAACGGCTAAACCAATTGAAAGAAAATCGATACTAGAAGAGGCGGCGGGTATTTCTGGAATTCATGCCAGAAGACAAGAGGCTGAAACAAGATTAAATGCAGCAGAAAATAACTTAAAAAGAGCAGACGAATTAAAAAGACAACAACAAAAGCAACTAGATAACCTGAAAAAACAAGCTGAGGAAGCAACTAGATATAAAGAAATATCAAATCAAATAAAAAAAATTGAAGCAGGGTTATATTTTTTAAAAATAAAGGACATTGAAAAAGATAAAAAACAAATCCAAGAAAAACTGGGCGAGCTTGAGGATGAAATAAGTGCAGTGAATATTGATTATAATCATAATAATACTTTGCTAGAAGAGGAAAACAAAAAACTTTCTCCTTTAAGAGATAAAAAGATTGAAAGTGCAGCCTCTCTGCAAAAATTAAATTTAGACATGTCTAATCTTGTAGAGGAAGAAGCAAGAGTAAAAGCTTTGCAGGAGAAACTAGAAAAATCAATTAAAACAATAGAGTCTGATCTAGAAAGAGAAAAAAGTATTTCACTTGACGCAGATTTAAACGAGAGAAGAATATCTAAAGAAAAGGAAGACCTGCTTAATACAGAAAATAAATTATTAGATGTTGAAACAAAATCTTCAAAAGAACTCCAAGTATCAAAAACAGAATTAGGTAAATTACAAAATCAATTAGACACAATGTTGGATCAAATTGAAGACGATATAGATAATGATAAAAAACTTTCAAAACAAACTTTTAAAAATTTGAAACAACTTGTTAAAAAAATTACCCTTTCGCAAGAAGAGTACGCAGAAAAATACGGAAAAAATAAATCAATCGAAAGTGATTCAATAAAAAGAAAAGAAAGAATTAAAAATATTGATGTTGAATTAGAAAATTGGGGAAATTTGAAAACTAATTCAAAAAAAATGATTTCCGAACTAAATGATAGATCAAATAAAATAAAATTAGAAATCAGTGAAAATCAAAAAAATCCAGAAAGAATAGCAACTTCTAAAGGCCAAAACTTACAAAATTTGGAAAATATTAAAAAAAGAAACGAAGAAATTGAAAATGAATTAATTGAGGCTGAAAAAAAATATAATTTAATTAATGAAAATTTAAGAGATATTCAATTAAAACTGACAGATCTTAAAGAAAATAAAGCTAGAAATGAAGCTACTATTGAAGGAATTGAAAATAGAAAAAAAGATCTACTTTATTCAGTAAAAAATGAATTAAATATTACAAACGAGTCTTCAATTTTACCACAATCCGATTTAAGTGATATTGAAATTGAAAATTTTCCATCAATTGAGGAACAAACTGAAAAAATTGAAAAGACAAAAAAACTGAGAGATTCTCTTGGATCTGTGAACCTTAGAGCAGATGAGGAAACAAAAAAATATGAAACAGAAATTAAAAAGATGGAGGACGATAGAGCGGATCTTTACTCAGCAATAGTAAAATTAAAAACAAGCATTGATGAATTAAATCAAAAAGGAAGAGAACGATTATTAGAGGCATACACAAAAGTAAATAGAAAATTCAATGAAGTTTATACTAAATTATTTAATGGTGGGACTGCAAAAATAGAATTAGTGGATTCTGATGATCCCCTTGAAGCAGGCCTAGAAATGTTTGTTTCCCCGCCTGGTAAACGTCTTCAATCAATCACGCTTCTTTCTGGAGGTGAACAAGCTTTAACTGCTTTGTCTTTAGTCTTTGCAGTTTTTTTAGTTAATCCCTCGCCTATTTGTGTTTTAGACGAAGTAGACGCTCCTTTAGATGATGCTAATGTTACAAGATTTTGCGGTCTGCTTGATGACCTCACAAAAATTACTAATACAAAATTTATTATTATCACTCACCATGCTTTAACAATGTCAAGAATGGATAGACTTTACGGTGTTACGATGGCGGAACAAGGGATAAGCCAGCTTGTATCTGTAGATTTACAAAGAGCTGAAGAATTAGTTGCCTAAATTTATATAATGACAATACCTGAAGATTTTAAAACTCGCCTAAAAATTGCAAAATCAAAAATAAAAAAGCAACTAGATAATGACAATGAAAAAAGAGGTGCATTTATGGGTAGCGCCTTTAAATTAGGTACTGAATTAGTTGCTGCAGTTGCAGTTGGGACAATAATTGGGTTTATTTTAGATACCTTGTTTGATACTAAACCTTGGTTAATAATAGTTTTCTTTTTTTTGGGAGCTGCAGCAGGCATGTTAAATGTAATTCGAGCAGCTAATAGAATGCAAAAAGAAGACTAGAAAGTTTTTATGGCAAGTAATCCAATGCAACAGTTCACGGTCAAAAGAATTGGCCCTGAAATTAATATAGTAGGTGTTGATTTATCTTTCACCAATGCTAGTTTATTCATGGTAATAAGCGCAACTGTAATTATATTGTTTTTATTTTTAGGATCCAAAGAGAAGAAAATTATTCCCAATAAATTGCAATTAATTGCTGAAATGTCTTACACATTTGTAGCAAAAATGATTAGTGATACTGCCGGGTCAAAGGCTAGGCCTTATTTTCCATTTATATTCAGCTTATTTATGTTTGTCTTATTTTGTAATATGATTGGAATGCTTCCATACTCATTCACAGTAACGAGTCATATAATTGTAACTTTAATTATGGCTCTATTTATATTCATAGCTGTAACAATAATTGGTTTTATAAAGCATGGTTTTAAATACTTGAGTATATTTGTGCCAAGTGGAGTACCAGCTGTGCTTTTGCCTCTGATTACTATCATAGAAATTATTTCATATCTTAGTAGACCAGTGAGTTTATCAGTAAGATTATTTGCAAACATGATGGCGGGTCACACAATGTTAAAAGTTTTTGGAGGTTTCGTTGTGAGTTTAGGAATATTAGGTGGTTGGTTACCGCTTAGCTTTTCAGTAGCATTAACAGGATTAGAGATTCTTGTAGCTTTTCTACAAGCGTATGTTTTTGCAATATTAACCTGTATCTATTTGAATGATGCATTAAATTTACACCATTAAACAAAAAAGGAGGAAAAATGGAGTTAGAAGCGGCAAAAATGATTGGAGCAGGTCTGGCTGCAATCGCATTAGCTGGAGCTGGTGTAGGTATCGGAATTATTTTCGGTAACTACCTATCTGGAGCAATGAGAAATCCATCAGCAGCTCAAAAACAATTCCCTAACCTATTGTTGGGATTTGCTTTAGCAGAGGCAACTGGATTATTTGGACTTGTAGTGGCTTTAATTATTTTATTTGCATTTTAGTAAATTAAATATGAAAAGTTTTCTAAGTTTATTAATAGCATCTGTTGCTATAAACACTGAATTGTTTGCAGCTGAGGCTGGAATGCCTCAGCTGGATCCAACATATTGGGCTTCTCAAGCATTTTGGTTAATATTAGTATTTACAGTTCTTTATATTTCGATATCGAAATTTTACCTGCCAAAGATTAAAGATAACTTAGATAATAGAGAAAATAAAATTAAAGAGGACCTAGAAAACGCAAATAAATTCAAAGAAGAGTCTGAAGCAAAATTAAAAGAGTATGATTTAATCTTGGAGAACGCTAAAAAAGAAGTTTTAAAGTTACATTTTGAATCTAAAAGTACTTTAGATAAAGATATTCAATCAAAAAAGGATTCGATGGAAAAAGAAATAGAGAAAGAAATTTTAAAAACACAAAAAGAAATTTTAGAACTTAAAAAAAATTCTATATCCTCTATTCAGGTTATCTCAGGAAGTATCGTATCTAATATTATTGAAAATATCTCAGGCGATAAACTTAACGAAAGCAGCATCAAAGCAACAGTAGAGGATGTTTCCAAAAAAAATATGAATAAATTCTTATGATAATGGATGCAACTTTTTGGGTAACTGTTTCTTTCTTTATTTTTTTGGGAATACTAACATATTTCAAGATTCCCCAAAAAATTAAAGAAGCTCTAGAACAAAATATTTTAAACATTAAGAACCAAATTAAAGAGGCTGAAAAACTAAAAGAGGATGCTAAAAACATTTTAACGGAGCATGAAAAAAAAATCAGTAATTCAAAAAATGAGGTTAAAGAAATGATTGATAAAGCTAGCGAAGAGGCAGAAAAAAATGTCATTAGAGTTAATAAAGAGTTTCACGATCTAATGGAAAATAGGAAAAAAAATGCTGAAGAGAGAATTAGACAGCTTAAAAATCAAGCTGAAAAGGATATTAAAAACGCATCAGTGAAAATAGCCATAGAGTCAGTGGAAAAATTGATTAAAAACTCTTTAGATAAAAGCAAATTAGATAAAATTTATACCTCTAGCATCGAAGAAACAAAATTAGCACTTAAGAAGAAATCTAGTTAGAATAGGCCATTAATATATGGCAAAAAAAACAACTGTTATTGGTTCGGGTTTTGGAGGACTGGCTGCTGCCCTGAGATTAAAAGCTAAAGGCCATAAAGTTACTTTAGTAGAAAAACATCCTGATCTAGGTGGTCGAGCAAGAGTTTTTAAAAAAGATAAGTTCATTTACGATGGCGGCCCAACTGTAATAACTGCTCCATACCTATTTGAAGAATTATTTTCACTATTTAATAAAAATATTTCTGACTACGTGGAAATAGTACCTTTAAATTTATGGTACAGATTTGTATTCAGTAACGGGGATACATTCGATTACAATGGTGATGATAAATCTATGGAAGAGCAAGTTAAAAAGTTTAACCCTAATGATTATGACGGATATAAAAATTTAGTAAATTTTACTGAAAAAATCTTTAACAAAGGCTTTACGGATTTGTCTGACAAACCCTTTAATAATTTAGTTTTTATGATGAAACAAATTCCATCTTTATTAAAATTAAAAAGTTATAAATCAGTCTATAGTTTGGTTTCTAATTATATATCTAATGAAAAATTAAGAAGAGTATTTAGTATGCATCCTCTTTTAGTAGGTGGAAATCCTTTTAGCACTACTTCAATATATACATTGATTTTATTTTTAGAGAAAAAATGGGGCATTCACTATTCAATGGGCGGAACAGGAAGTGTTGTTAAGGCTTTAGAAAAACTTATGATTGAGGAAAATATCAAAATTATTAAAAATGCTGAAGTTACAGAAATACTTACTGAAAACAAAAAAATTAAAGGTGTCAAAATTAATAATTCAAAAATAATAAATAGTGACTATGTAATTTGCAACTCCGATCCCCCAAATGTTTATAACAACTTGATAAAATCAAAAGAGGATTATGATTTTTTGTTTAAACAAAAAATGAAAAGGATGGATTATTCAATGGGATTATTTGTTTATTATTTTGGATCTAAAAAGAAATATATGGATGTTGCTCATCATACAATTTATTTTGGAGAAACTTATGAAAAACATCTTGATAAAATCTTTGAAAAGAAAATACTTTCTGATGACATAAGCTATTATTTACATCGACCATCTGCAACAGATCCTAACATGGCCCCAGAAGGCCAGGACGCTTTTTATGTATTAGTTCCGGTCCCAAATAATTTGTCTAAAGTTAATTGGATCGAAGAAGGTGATAAATTTAAAGATTTAGTTTTAGATAAAATGAATAAAACTGTTTTACCTGGTATCAAAGAGAATGTGGTAAGTGATTTTTATTTAACACCTGATTACTTCGAAATAGACCTAGCAACTCTTTATGGATCTGGATTTTCAATTCAACCAAAATTTTCTCAGTCAGCCTATTTTAGATTTCATAATCAATCTGAAATATATAAAAACTTATACTTTGTTGGTGCGGGCACACATCCAGGCGCTGGAATGCCTGGAGTTCTCTCATCGGCAAAAGTTTTAGACAAATTATTTTAATGAAAAGTAATTTATTAAAAAAACACGCTAAATCTTTTTATTGGGCAAGTTTTTTTCTGTCAAATAACACTTTAGATAAATGTACATCTTTATATAATTTCTGTAGAACCTTAGACGATATAGTTGATGATAATAATAATTTGAGTTTAAAGAGAGAAATTTTCTCAAAATTTAAAAAGGATTTTGAGAATAAAAATATTAAAAATCAAGTAATAAAAGATATGTGGTCAATTATTGAAAGTGAAAGTATTTCTAAAAAAATAGTAATAGATTTATTTGATGGAGTTGAAACCGACTTAGAAGAAAATGTAGTTATTGGCTCAAAAAAAGATTTACTTGTTTATTCTTACAGAGTTGCTGGAACAGTTGGATTGATGATGTCAAAAATACTGAAAGTTAAAAATAAAGAATCATTAAAAGGTGCAATTGACCTTGGGATAGCTATGCAACTTACAAATATAGCTCGAGATGTTTGTGAGGATAAAGCGCGTAATAGACAATATGTTAAACACGATTTTTCATCAATTCGATCTATAATAGACGACTCTCAAGCGTTTTATGAAAAATCATTTAATTCTATAAGCGATATACCACTAAAATCTAGATTTTCAGTAATTGTTGCAAGACGTGTTTACAGAAAAATAGGTGACTACATCCTTAAACAAAAAAATATAGATAATTATAATAAGGCTGGCAAAATTTATGTTCCCATATTTGAAAAGATAATTCAGACCTTTTTAGCTATTTTTGACTTTATTAAATTACTATTCATCAAAAATTTAAATTACGATAATCAAGAAAATCATAATATTCTAGAACAAGAGATTAATCTAAATGAAAGAGTTTGATTATATAATTATTGGTGGTGGATGTGCAGGTTTATCTTTAGCTTATGAGCTTGAAATTAATGATAAGTTAAAAGAGAAAACTTTAGCAATTATTGAAACTCGTGAGGAATATAAAAGAGACAAAACGTGGTCTTTTTGGAAAGTTTTTAATCATAACTTTGATGATTGTGTAATTAAAAGTTGGAACAACTTTACCATAAATTCTCCAGATAGTTCACATGAATTAACTAATAAAAAATTTCCCTATCAAAGCATTGATAGTGGTAAATTTTATAAAAAAATAAATTCTAAGCTATCTACAAATTCCAATATAAGTTTTTTTAAAAACCTAAGTGAAATCAACTCAGAAAATTCCATAATTTTTAATAGTGTTCATGAAAAAGAATTAGATAAATCTAAATTATGGCAACACTTTCAAGGTATCGAGATAGAAACGCCTAAAAATATTTTTGATGAGGAAATAATAAATCTAATGGATTTTAATTGTGATCAGAGAAATGATGTTCACTTTTTTTACACATTGCCATTTAGTAAAAATAAAGCTTTAATTGAAACAACATGGCTTTCAGATTTAAAAGATCAAAGCTTAATGGATTACGATCTTCAATTAGAAAATTATATAAAAAATAATCTTGGTATAAAAGACTATAAAATAAATTTTACTGAAAAAGGTGCTATACCGCTTTTTTATTCATCATTAAAAAGTGAAAACAAAATAATCAATATTGGATCTGCAGGGGGGATGACACGATTAAGCACGGGATATACTTTTTTAAATATACAAGAACATAGTAAGTATATTGTAAAAAATATTGACAATATTTATGGAGCAAAAATATTCAACCTAGGGAAAAAATATCAGTTTCTTGATAATATTTTTTTAAAAGTTTTAAAAGATTATCCAGAAAAAATGCCAAAAATTTTCTTCAATATGTTTAAAGCTTCCTCAGATACTGTTATCAAATTTTTATCTAATAAGAGTAATCTTATTGAAGATTTATTAATTATTTTAAAAATGCCAAAGTGGATTTTTTTAAAAAAGTTGTTTTAACTTATGGATTATTTTAAAAATATGAATAATTTTGAATTGAACAGGTTTCATTCTGTAATATTTTTTATATTAACTGTTTTTTTTGGTGGATCAAGTTTGTTTGGTGATTACGTTTTGCCTCTAGAAAAAAAAATTCCAAGTATTTTTTCTGTAATTTGTTTTTTTCTTATAGCTACAATTGGTGTTTCTCACGGTGCGTTAGATAATTTAAAAGGAGCACAATTACTTAAAAAGTTTAAAATTAGAAATATTTTTTTTTTTTATTTATCCTATTTAGTTATAGCAAGTTTTGTAGTTTTATTTTGGATAATTTTTCCTACATTTACAATCATAATGTTTTTAGTTTTTGCAAGCTATCATTTTGGAAAAGAGGATAATGTTCAACTTTATGTATTTGAAAAAATGCCAAATATTAAATTTAAGTCTTTTTTCTTATTTCTAAAAGGATCGATTGTTATTTCAGCTCCTCTTTTTATGCACCCAGTTGAAACATTTCAAATTTTTAAAGTTTTAAATGTAGAACTCACTATATCCCAAAATTTAGTTGGGATATTTATAATTTTAAGTTTAGTTTCACACTACTTTCTCAATGAGTTTTGGGGGCAAGCGACCTTAGACACTATATCAATACTATTTCTTAACTTAATTTTTCATCCATTAATTGCTTTTACATTGTATTTTTGCTTCTTACATTCGATAAGACACTCAATATCTTTAATGCATGAATTAAATAAAAAAGATCTTAAAAAAGGATTTTATCTTTTTTTAAAAAAAGCAGCTCCTTTAACAATAATTACCGCGCTTTTATTTATATTAGGAATATTTTTTCTTAGTAATTATTACACGTTACAGGCCTCTATACTAAAAGTAATATTTATTGGTTTGGCGTCTCTTACTTTTCCGCATATATTGCTCGAATACTTGTTAGAAAAGAATGAAAAAAGAACTTAAAATTTATTTAGCTTCACCCAGAGGGTTTTGTGCTGGTGTTAAAAGAGCTATTGAAATTGTCGAAAAGGCAATAAATAAATATGGAGCTCCTGTATATGTGAGACATGAAATTGTTCATAATAAACAAGTTGTTGATGAACTAAGAGAAAAAGGGGCAATATTTGTAGACGAGCTTTCTGAAGTAAAAGATAATAGTAGACCTGTGATTTTTTCTGCACATGGAGTTCCTAAATCAGTTCCTGACGAAGCAAAGTTTAAAAATTTATCTTATGTGGATGCAACTTGCCCTTTGGTTTCGAAAGTTCATAGAGAGTCTGAACAGTTACATAAAAAAGGATACGAAATATTTTTAATTGGGCACAAAAATCATCCTGAGGTTATTGGCACAATGGGTCAGCTACCTTTAGGATCAATTAAATTGATAGAAACTAAAAGTGATGTTGAAAATCTTCAGGCTAATAATTTTAAAAAACCTTTGGCTTATATAACTCAGACAACCCTCTCAGTAGATGATACGGCAGAAATAATTAATGCTCTTAAAAACAAATTTCCTAAAATCAAGGGGCCGATCAAGGAAGATATTTGTTACGCTACAACTAATCGTCAATCAGCTGTGAAAGAAATAGCATCTAAGTGTGATTTATTTTTTGTAGTTGGGAGTCGAAATTCATCTAATTCGGTAAGGCTAGTTGAGGTCGCAAAAAAAGCTGGATGTGTAAACTCTCAATTAATGCATTCAGAAAAGGAAATACCTTTTCACGAAATAGAGAATTCTAATACTATTGGAATTTCCTCTGGCGCTTCAGCGCCGGAAAAATTAGTACAAGCGTTGCTGACTAATATAAAAAAAGATAGGAAGGTCTCTATTGAGGAAGTGATAGTTGCAGAAGAAAAGGTTGTTTTTAAATTGCCGAAAGAACTTAATTAATGGCTGTCTATACAAAGTTAAATCAAAATAAAATTGAAAAAATCTTATCTAATTATAAATTAGGTAAGCTAGACTCATTCAAAGGAATTGAGGAAGGTATTGAAAATACAAACTATTTTTTATCAATTAATAAAAAAAAATTTATACTAACTATTTACGAAAAAAGAGTAAGATCTGCTGATCTTCCATTTTTTTCAAATTTGATGTCGTCGTTAAATAAGGCTAATTTTAAATGCCCTGCTCCCATTTCAAATGTAAATAATGAAACAATTACAAATTTTGAGGGAAAAAAACTAATGATTGTCTCGTTTCTTGAAGGAGAGGCAAAACAAAATCTTTCACCTGCCAACTGTAAAACAGTTGGGTCTGAAGTAGCTAAAATGCATAAGCTCACAACGAGTCTTAAACTTAATCGACAAAATGATCTCTCGGTCAATTCCTGGAGAAAGTTGTTTAATTCAGTTAAAGATAAATGTGAAAATATACATAAAGATCTTCCAAGATTAATTGAGGAAAATCTTGATGATGTTGAAAAGAATTGGCCAAAAAATTTGCCTAGAGGAATAATTCATGCAGATTTATTTCAAGATAATATTTTTTTTATTCAAGATAAATTTAGTGGTCTAATCGACTTTTATTTTTCATGTGAAGATTTTTTTGCATTTGAAATTGCTATTTGCTTTAATGCATTATGTTTTGATGGATTAAAAAATAATTTAAGTTTCAATGTAACTAAAGCTAAAAATTTTATAGATGGATATACGTCCGTAAGGAAATTATCAGATAAAGAATTAAATAGTATTAAAGTATTATCTCAAGGAGCTGCTTTGAGATTCTTGTTAACCCGAGTATTCGATTCATTAAATAAGGTAGAAGGAGCAATTGTTAAAATTAAAGATCCAATGGAGTATTTAAAAAGATTAGAATTTCATAAGAATGCAAAAAATCATGAGGATTATTTTTTTTAATGAAATTAAAGATTTATACTGATGGCGCTTGCTCTGGAAATCCTGGGAAAGGAGGTTGGGCAGCAATCATATTAGATGACTCTAATCAATCTAATATTTCTGGAAGTGAAAATAATACAACTAATAATAGGATGGAATTAATGGCTCCAATTATGGCATTAAAAAAAATAAAAAAGAAATCAGAGATTACAATTTTTACTGACTCGAAATATGTGAAAGACGGAATAACTGATTGGATTAAAAAGTGGAAAGTTAATAATTGGAAAAATTCAAATAAGAAACAAGTTAAAAATAAAGATCTTTGGATTAAATTGGATAATGCTTGTCTTAAACATAAAGTTACTTGGAAATGGGTTAAGGCTCACGCAGGCAACAAATATAATAATCTTGTTGATGAGTTAGCAGTCTCGAACACTAAATAGATTTTAAAAAGCTTTCGGCTGAAGATAATTCACAAATAGCTGTTTCTTTTTCTTCCTCTACTTTTTTAACTTTGCCTTTCTCCACAAGCATAGTGTATCTATTTGATCTAATTCCTAATCCTTTTTCGGATTTATCTACTTCTGCTCCAATAGCTTTTGTAAATTTAAGAAAGGGATCGCCAGCCATAAAAATTTTACTGCCAGCATTTAAGTTTTCACCCCAAGCTTTCATAACATTGGGATCATTTACAGCGATGCATATAATTTTTGTAATTCCTTTTTGAGTAGCTAAGTCGTAATTTTTTATATACCCAGGAAGATGAAGAGCCGAACAAGTTTTTGTAAAAGCTCCAGGCATACCTAAAATAATAGTCTTGCCTTTACAAAGATCTAAAATATCAATTTTTTTTACATCATTATTTTGGTCAAGATAAAATAACTCCGAGTCAGGTAGTTTGTCACCTATTTTTATTCTCATTGAATTTTGCCCAAAATATAATTTTTTACTTCTGAATTTGAATTCCTGATAATATCAAATGTTTCCTTTTTATCTATATTCAATTTTAAATGCTTAGGTGAGTCTAAATTTTTTCCTATAGCTTTTTTAATAGTATCGTTAAACTTGTAAGGATGAGCTGTACCAAGAACAACTATATCTCCTAAATTTTTAAAACTTTTTGCTGCTCCTACTCCAGTAGCAGTATGAGGATCAATTATAAATTGATGCTCTTTATAAATTTCATTTATTATAGATAGTGTTTCTTCATCTGTAACTTTTACTGCTTCAAAATCCTTTTTAATTTTATCGATTTCTTTTTTGTCTAAATTAAATAAACTTTTTGATGATAGATCATTCATTAATGACCCTACCTTACTATCGCTTTCATCTAATATATAATAAAGCAGCCTCTCAAAATTACTGGCAACTTGTATATCCATACTTGGTGTAATAGTTGCTTTTACTTTATCAGGTTTATATTCACCTGTATTAATAACTCTTTGTAAAATATCATTTTTATTTGTAGCGACTATAAGTTTATTAATTGGTAAACCCATTTTTTTTGCAACGTATCCAGCATAGATATCTCCAAAATTACCAGTTGGTACTGAAAAGCTTATATTGTTTTTTTTTAATCTAAAGAAAGAATAAAAATAATAAACAATTTGACAAACAATTCTTGCCCAATTGATAGAATTTACACCTGACATATTTATTTTTGATCTAAAACTATTTTCATTAAAAAGCTCTTTTACAATTTTTTGACAATCATCAAATGAGCCCTCAATAGCTATATTATAAATATTAGCTCCACCAATTGTTGTCATTATTTTTCTTTGAATATTTGAAATCTTATTATGCGGATGTAGTACAAAAAGATTTATATTTTTTCTATTGCTTAAAGCAGCTATAGCCGCTGAACCAGTATCTCCTGATGTAGCAACTATGACATTTACAGTTTTATCTTTAGCGACTTCTAAATGGTCGTACATATTACCAATTACCTGCATTGCAATATCTTTAAAAGCTAAAGTGGGTCCATGATAAAGTTCGAGAAGATTTATATTTCCAATTTTTTTTATATTTACGACTTCTTTATCTTTAAAACTACTATAAGATTTTTGTATCAGTGAGCTAAGTTCGTCCTTTTTAATTTCACCTGAACAGAAATTAAAGATAATTTCTGTAGCAAGTTCGTTATAATTTAGTTGACTTAAATTATTAAGTTCTTCTTGACTATACTTCTTGATTTCAGCAGGCAAAAATAACCCTCCGCCTGGTGCAAGTCCTCTTAAGAAAATATCTTTAAAGCTAAATTCTAAAGATTTATCTCTAGTGCTAAAATAATTCATTTTTTTCTTCTAAAATATAAATAATAAAAAATTATCGAGATTGATATTGCATACCATGTTATAGCATATTTAAGGTGATTATTTGGCACATCTATACTTATCTTTTTAGGAAGTGGTGTCTTGGCTTTATTATCCTCCAAAAAAATTACAAACTCATTAAATTGCTCTCCCGTAGCTTCTTTTAAATCTTCTAAATTTAATGAAAACCAAATATTATTTGAAATATCATTATCTGGTTTAAATATACTTGGTTTATAAATTTCTCTTAAAAGACCAATTATTTCACTATCACTTTCTGCTTTGGAGTTTATGCTTGCGCTACCTTTTAGTTCTTTTTTAATCCATCCTCTATTAATTAAAACATTTTGATTTTTGTCAGTCCTAAAAGGAGTGACTACATCATATCCAGGTTTTCCACTATCATTCAAGCTATAAAGGTAAATTTGCTTATCAAAATTAAATTTTCCTTTTGCGCTTACTCTCTGATAATTCTTTTTAATTGAGTTAGAGTATTCTATTGGTTTAGAGTCTAATCCAAAAGTAATTTCGCTTATTAGTTCTAGCTTCCATTGCAATCTATAAAGTTGCCAAGTTCCTAAAGCGCAAAATATTGTTACAAAAAAAATTACGAAAAGTTGAAATAAAAATGCTCTTTTCAATTTGAGATTAGCTTCCCCAAATGTAGATCGCAGCAAATAAGAATAACCAAACCACGTCGACAAAATGCCAGTACCAGGCTGCTGCTTCAAATCCAAAATGGTGTTGGGGCGTCGAATGGCCTCTCATTGATCGAAACAAACAAACTGCAAGAAAAACTGTTCCGACAATTACATGAAAACCATGAAAACCAGTCGACATATAAAATGTGGAACCATAAATTCCACCGTCTAAAGTAAATGTTGCATGATGATATTCGTAAGCTTGAAAACAAGAAAATATAAATCCTAAAAATACGGTTGCTATTAATCCGTTGACTAATCCTTTTCTGTCATTTTCTAACATTGCATGATGCGCCCAAGTGACTGTAGTCCCTGATAATAATAAAATTAGAGTGTTAATTAATGGTATATCCCAAGGATCAAAAGTTTTTATATCTGCTGGTGGCCATATACCGCCAATTGAATCTGGTGGGAATAAACTTGCATTAAAAAAAGCCCAAAACCATGCAACAAAAAACATTACTTCAGAAGCGATAAATAATGTCATACCGTATCTATGTCCAATTTGAACTACTGGAGTATGATGGCCCTGATGTTCTGCTTCCTCTATGACATCTCTCCACCACATAAATGCACCATAAACTACCAATGCGAAACCAATTAAGAGTAACCAGAGGGCTTTGGAATGAAAATAATATACCGCGCCAAAAGCTAAGACTAAAGTAGCGAATGAAACATAGATTGGCCAAGGACTTGGGTCAACTAAGTGATAATCGTGTTTCGGTTTTTCCGCTGACATTATGTATTACTCTTTTCATAATAGCCTGATGAAAAGAAAGTAAAAGATAACGTTACATCAGACATATTTTTTGTTTTATTATCATCAACAACTTTAGGATCCAAGAAAAAAGTTAGTACAAACTCTTTTTTTTCACCTGGTTGTAGGGTTTGTTTTTCAAAACAAAAACAGCCTATTTTATTTAGATAAATACCAAATGGTGATGGAGACACATTAAATGTTGCCGACCCTGAAGAAATTTCATTACTAGGATTTTCAACATTAAATTTAACTGTATGAACTTCGCCTGGTTTTAAATTTAAAGTATTCATTTCAGGATAAAATTTCCAATCCAAGGTACTATTAATGTTTGTGTCAAATCTCATTTTGTAGTCTTGATTCACTATAATTTTTGGAATTTCTTTTTCAGTTGCGTTTTGAGTGGTTCCGCCGAATCCTGTTACTCTGCAAAATAAATCATATAATGGAACGGCTGCGAAAGATAAACCTAACATAAATAGAAATATTGATACCAAAGCTATAGGTGTTAGATTTTTTTTGCTAATATTCATTATATTTCTCTATTATAAATCCCAATATTGTAAAAAGTTAGCACAAATAAAAAAATCATAAACAAGATTAATATAAGTGCAGTAATTAAATTTTTTTTCTTCTTACTCATCATATTATTTAAAAAAATTATCAATTAATAGAATTAAGAAAATTAAAAATAAATAAAAAATAGAATAAATAAATAGTTTTCTTGCAATTCTATTCGAAATTTTAACTATTTCAGATCTATATAGTTTAAAACATAAGTAAATATAATAGATGGTCATTATTGATGACAAAGCTAGATAAAAAATGCTACCAAAATTTAAAAAGTATGGCGCTAATACTACTGGTGCCATAAACAAAGCATAAGCAAGTATATTTATTTTAGTTTTTTTTGTTCCAGAGATTATTGGTAACATTGGTACTTTTGCTTTTTTATAATCACCTAATTTATATAAACTTAATGCCCAAAAGTGTGATGGGGTCCATAAAAAAATAATTAAAAACAATATTAATGGTTCAATAGAAATACTTCCTGTTGCTATAGTCCAACCAATCACTGGTGGTAAAGCACCGGCAGCACCGCCGATCACAATATTTTGTGGAGTTTTTCTTTTTAACCAAATTGTATAAACAAAAAAGTAAAAAGCAATTGTTGATGCTAATAAAATTGCAGAAATTAGGTTAGCTGAAAAATAAATAATACTTACTGACAAAGCTGATAAAATAATACCGAAGTATAAGGCTTGATCTTTTTTGACTTTTCCAGTTGGGATAGGTCTTAAACAAGTTCTGCTCATTAAAGCATCTAAATCAGACTCATACCACATGTTAAGTGTTCCAGCGGCTCCCGAACCTATAGCTACCGCTATAAGAGAAATACAAGCAGAAATAAAATCCACATTAACTGGAGCTATTAGTAAACCAACCATACAGGTAAATAAAACCAAAGACATAACTCTTGGTTTCATTAAATTAAAAAATGAGCTTAGGTCTAAGGCTAAACCAAGTTTAGAGTTTCTAGTTTTTATACTTATCTGGCTCAATTTACTTTACTTTAGGTAGCTCTTCAAAAGTATGGAATGGTGGCGGTGATGACACTG
>CACNYH010000015.1 GCA_902624495.1 uncultured Pelagibacteraceae bacterium
TAGTCAGGATGCAATAATTGGAAATCCACTTTACGATTTAGCTTCATTAATAGATGATGTGAGGATTAAACTTCCTTCAAATTTACAAGAAAGATTATTTAATTTTTACTATTCCAAATCTAAATTAAAAAAGGAGCAATACATAAATTTAAAAAATGATTTTGAAATATTATCTGTACAAAGAAATCTAAAAATTTTAGGCATATTTGTAAGACTTTTCAAAAGAGACGGTAAACCCGATTACCTGAAATATTTGCCCTACACTTGGCGTTTAATCGAGAGACGTCTTAAAAATCCCGTCTTTGAAAATTTTAATTTAATGTTTAAAAAATATTTAAAAATACAAAAGTTAAAAAAAATAAATAATTTATGAAAATTAGACATGGAATGATATTAGCTGCAGGCATAGGAAAAAGAATGCAACCTTTAACTAATAAAAAACCAAAACCATTATTAAAAATAGGTGGCATTACTCTTCTTGAAAGAGCTATTAATCTTCTAATCGATCATGGTGTAAAAGAAATTAGCGTAAATATTCATCACCTTGGCGATCAAATTGAAAAATATATCTCAGATTTAAAATCAGAAGTTAAAATTAAAATATCAAATGAAAAAGACTTATTACTAGATACCGGAGGTGGAGTGAAAAAAGGGACAAAAGATTTTAAGGAAAACCCTTTTTTTGTAATAAACCCAGATACACTCTGGAATAATAAATATTCTAAAGAAGTTCAATCTTTAGAAAAAGAGTATTTCACAAATAAAAGACCGTGTCTATTACTGGTGAAAAAAAAATTATCTTTGGATAACTCATTCAAGGGTGACTTTAATTTAAACAATAACTTAATTTCTAAAAATGAACATAACCAATTTATTTTTACTGGTCTACAAATAATAAAAAATGATCATTTACTCTCTTTTAATAAAGATATTTTTTCAATGAATGAAGTTTGGGCAAAATTGATAAGTGAAAAAAATCTTGGTGGATTGGAAAGTAATCAAAAGTTTTATCATTTAAACACCTTTGAAATGTTTGAAAAAATATCTTCTTTAAGTTCTATTGATTGAAAATTATATCTTTAGATCTTGATTTATCTAAATAATAATATTTTTGAATTTTTAATTGACTATCGAAATCAATTATTAACGGGTTCCCTGTTGGAATTTCAAGCTCATTAATTTTAATATCTGAAATCTTAAATAGAGATTTACACAATGCTCTTAACGAATTTCCATGAGCGGATATCAAAATATTTTTTCCATTTTCCAAATTTTTTTTTATTTCAAAATTATAAAAAGGAACTACTCTTTCATAAGTATGCTTTAGAGACTCGGTAAAAGGAATTTTATTTTTGGGAATTCCATCGTTTAAAGGGCTGAATTTTTCAAGGTAATTACTATCTTTAGCCATGAGCGGTGGTGCAACGTCCCATGATCTTCTATATTTTTTAAATTGTTCTTCACCAATTTTCTTTTTTGTTTCTTCCTTGTTTAAACCTGTTAATGACCCGTAATGTCTTTCATTTAATTCCCAAGCAGTATTAAACTTCATGGATAAATTTAATATTTTTAAGATAATTGTGAGCGTTTCAATTGATCTTTTAAGATAAGAGGTATAACTAATATCTATTTTAATATTCAATTCACTAATTAACTCTCCTGATTTTTTAGCTTCCTCTTTACCTTTCTCTGAAAGGTCAACATCTACCCAGCCCGTAAATCTATTTTCAGCATTCCAGATACTCTGGCCATGTCTTGTTAAGATTAATTTACTCATATAAGTTAATTAAGTTATTATGTACTATATAAAAATCTAAATGAAAAACACTATCTTCTTTGCTTTAAAATATTTATTCTATTTTTCATTTATAATTCTACTAATTCTTTATTTGTTCCCAGGAAGTTTAATTGGTTATTTATTATACGGAAATTTGGTAAAACAACCCGATTTTATTTCAAATCCAATTGGAACTTCTATTAATCATTTAATATTTTTTTTCTATTTTAGTATCTTAGGTTTTATATTTCGGAGCAATCAAAAAAAATTTATAAATAGTTTTTCTTTTTTATTTTTAATTTCAGTAATTTTAGAATTATTACATCATTTTATTCCTAATCGAGCATTTGAACTTAACGATTTATATGCGAATAGTTTAGGAGTAATGTTAGCTTTTTTAATGTTTAAATTTTTTAAAAAACTTCAAAATTAAATGTTTATTCGTATTATAATTTTATTTCTGGTTTTACTTTCTAATTCATCTGCAGAGGAAATATCTGGTATTCCAAAAGTCGTTGATGGAGATACAGTTCATATAAATAATTATAAATTTAGATTAGAAGGAATAGATGCTCCAGAAATGAGACAACAATGTAAAAAAGAATCCTTTAAAATTTCATCTTTGATTGGCTTTACATTTTATAAAAATTATAGCTGCGGGAGAGTTTCAAAAGAAAAATTAATAACTAAAATTAACACTTCCGAAGTAAAATGTATTTCTTTATCTAAAGATAAATACAAAAGGTATATTGCCACCTGCTTTAAAGGAAAAACCAACTTAAATCAGTGGATGGTAAGAAATGGTTTTGCAATAGCATATAGAAGATATTCTAAAAAATATGTACCAGATGAAGAATTCGCAAAAGAAAATAAATTAGGACTATGGCAAGGTAAGTTTATGGAGCCAGAAAAATGGAGAAAGCTTAATTAATTTTTAGTATAAATTATATAGTGATTCCTTTTAAAAAAGTAATATCTATTTTAATTTTTTTTATTATGAGTGCTTGTTCTTCAATACCAAAAAATACGCAAAATAGTTGTGCTATTTTTGAAGAAAGATATTTATGGTACAAACATTCTAAGGCTTCTTATGAAAAATGGGGAGCGCCTATTCATCTTCAGCTAGCTTTTGTTAAAAAAGAAAGCGACTTCAATTGGCTTGCAAAACCTCCAAGAACTAAATTATTTAAAGTAATACCATTTAAAAGACCCTCTTCCTCATTTGGATATTCCCAAGCAGTTAAAGGCACTTGGGAACAGTATAAAAGGGAAACAAATAATCCATTAGCTACAAGAGCAAGATTTAAAGACTCAGTAGATTTCATAGGATGGTATATCCATAAAACTAATAAGATACTGAAGATTTCAAAAAAAGATCCTTATCGACAATATTTAGCTTATTATAAGGGCTGGGGAGATTACAAAAATTATTCAAAAGATAAAAAAGCTATAATATATGCGAAATCTGTAAAGGACTTGGCAAAAAAATACAGAAAGCAGCTAACAGTTTGTAAAAAAAATCTAGATAAAAATAAATATATTATTTTTTAAGCTGTCTCTGTAATTCAAGTTCAACAGCATCAATCCTTTTAGTTCCTCTTCCCACAATAGTATAAACGGTAGGAATTACGTAAAGAGTGAAAAAAGTGGAGAATAACATTCCACCAAATATTGTAATGCCAACGGTCAAGCGACTTGCTTCACCTGGTCCAGTTCCTAGAATAAGTGGTAAAACACCAATAATTGTTGAGATACTTGTCATTAAAATAGGTCTCAATCTAATCGCAGCCGCTTCAAAAACTGCGACTTCTAAATTTTTTCCCTCTTTTCTAAGTTGATTTGCAAACTCAACAATAAGTATTCCATTCTTTGCAGACAAACCAATTAAAATAATTAATGCAATTTGGCTATAAACATTCAATGAAGAGCCTACCACTAAAAGACCAATCAAACCTCCGAGAATAGCCATAGGAACTGTTAACATAATTGTGAGTGGATGCCTCCAGCTTTCAAACTGAGCACTCATAGCTAAGTACGCAGTAATTAACGCTAAAACAAATATTACGTATAGTTCAGTATTTGTTTTTTTATATTCTTCGCTTTCGCCTTTATAAGCAATTCTTGCTTGTGGTGTATTTTGTTCTACAACGCCCACTAAAAATTTAAGAGCTTCGTCTAGCGAGTAGTCTCCAACAAGCCTTGCTGAGATAGTGACTGCTTTTTGTCTATTGTATCTTGCTAAGAAAGGAGATTGACCTTCCTCATCGTAAGCAACCAAATTTGATACAGATACAAGCTTTCCATTATTTTTGGATCTTACAAAAACCTTACTAATACTATCTGGCTCTTGTCTATCCTTGATGTCACCTTGCAAAATAATAGAATACTCCTTTCCATCTCTAGTGAAGTTTGTAACTCTTTTTGATCCAAAAATGGTTTCTATAGTTTTTCCAATATCCTCTGTTGAAACCCCTAGGTCAGCAGCTTTTTTTTGATCTATCTTCACATTTAATTGAGGTTTGTTTAGATCAAAGTCATCTTGAATAGATGTGAGACCAGGATTTTTTCTGGCCTCTCTCTTAATTATTTCTTTCCATTCAATTAATTGTTCATAGGTATTACCTAAAACAACAAATTGCACAGGGCTTTCTACTCCTCCTGTCCTTATTCCTTGAGGCATAATTGGGAAAGCCAAAACACCTGGAACTCTCGAAATTTTTCCAAAAGACTCCCTCATTATCTCAACACCATGACGATCCCTTTTAGCCCAAGGTTCCAAAAGAACGATTATAAATCCACTATTAACTTGTTTAGCAGATTTTCCGAAACCAGGAACTCGCATTATTAACTTTCTATATTCACCATTCCCAACACTTGGTAGTAATAATTCCTCAATTTCCTCTGCTCTATCTTTGGTAAAATTGAAGCCAGATCCTTGTGGGGCCTTAACAATTACAAAAAAGGCACCTCTATCTTCTGGAGCAATTAACTCTTTTTTAGCGTAATTAAAAAAGAAAATTGTTAAAGCAAGTGTACCTAACAAAAAAATAGTTATTGTTTTTCTTTTCTTTATCCAATTTAATAAGGAAACTTTGTAAAGATAAGTAAGATCTTTTAAAAATTTTTCGAATTTTAAAACAATTTTTGATTTTTGCATATTCTTTTGTAAAAATTTACTTGCTAGCATTGGACTTAATGATAGTGCAACAAAGCTAGAGATAATCACAGCTGATGCAAGTGTGATTGCTGTTTGTGTAAAAAGCACTCCTGTAATTCCTTTTATAAAAATTAAAGGAACAAATACTGCTACTAAAACAACTGTTGTAGCTATAATTGCAAATGAAACCTGTTTTGCACCTTTGTAAGCTGCAACTAAAGGCGTATCTCCAAGCTCTATTCTTCTCACAATATTTTCAAGCATCACAATTGCATCATCAACTACAATACCAATAGCGAGAACTAAGGCCATTAAAGTAAAAAGATTTATTGAAAAATCAAAAATATAAATTGATAAAAAGGTTGAGATTAATGAAACAGGTAGTGCTATTAAAGGAACAATTAAAGCTCTTAAATTTCCTAAAAATAAATAAATAATAATAGTTACTAGAATTAGAGCAATTATCAAAGTTTTATAAACTTCTTTAATAGCTGTCTTAATATAATTACTTCTATCAAATGATACCTCTAAGGTCGTATCTGGTGGTAAACTAGGTTTTAATTCTTTTATCTTTTTTTTGATTCCATTAGCTACTGCAATGGTGTTCGCATCAGATTGCTGATATATACCTATACCAACAACTTGTTTTCCGTTACCTTTAAATAGAGTTCTAGTAGACTCGGCTCCTAATTCAATTCTCGAAACATCTGACAAAGTAATGATTGAACCATCTTTAGCCCTTTTGAGCGGAAGACTTTTATAGTTTTCTAATTCATTGTAAGCTTTATCTAGCTTAATAGTCAGATCAATATCTTTTGACTCAATTCGTCCAGCTGGGAACTCGGTGTTTTCTCTTCTAAGAACTGTCTCAACCTCTTGAGTAGTAAGATCTCTTGCAGCTAAAGCAATTGGGTCGAGCCAAACTCTAAGTGAAAGCTCTCTTTCACCACCAAGACGTACTCTGCCTACGCCATCAACAGTAGAAAAAGTATCAGTTAAATATCTATCGGCATAATCAGTTAATTCTAAATCAGTCATTGTTTCAGAATTGAAAGACAACCACATAACAGTTCTCATTGCTGCGCTTTGTTTGAAAATTTCAGGCTGTGCTGCACCCTCTGGTAAATTATCTAACACTCTAGATACAGAGCTCCTCACATCGTTAGCAACGTCATCTAAATCCAAACTAGTTTCAAATGTAAGCGTTATTCTTGAACTTTCATCTTCACTAAAAGAGTCTATTGTTTCTAAACCTGGTGTTCCACCAACAAAATCTTCAATCTTTTGTGTTATTTGAGTATCAACAATTTCTGCCGACGCACCCCTGTATTCAGTTTGAATTGTTACTACAGGAGGTTGCACATCAGGTAATTCATCAGTTGGAATTTCTTGAAAAGTTACAAGACCAAATATCACTAATACCAAACTCATTACTGAAGCTACGACAGGTCTTTTAATAGATAAGTCCGTTAAAAACATTTAATTTCGAGGATTTATAATTTTTATTTTAGCTTTATTTCTTACTTTCGAAACGCCCTCTGTAATAACAAGATCGCCTTCATTTATTCCTGACAGAACGGAGACTTTTCCAAAATTTCTTTTTCCTATTTCTATATTCTTTTTTTCAGCAGTATTGTCGTTTACTGTGTAAACAAAAGCCGTGCTTCCTTGAATTGTGACAGAACTCTCAGGTACACCAATTTGATTAATTTCATCATATATGACTTTTACAGTCATAAGTTGTCCAGGAATTATTTCAAAATTTGAATTATCAACTAAAACCCTTGATAATATTGATCTCGTAGAAGGATCAATTCTTGAGCTAATTGTCTCAATACTCCCTTTAAAATTTTTTTTAAATGCTGAACTTGATATTTCTGCTTTCAATCCTGGCTTGAGGATACTCACGTAAGTTTCTGGAACTTTAATATCTATAACTATTTTTTTTAAATCATCTAAAGTTATTATTAAACTTTCCGAACCTAAAACACCTTGGGCAATTTCTCTTTTTCCTAGTTTCCCCTCAAAATCTGCTATAATCTTTTCACCAGAAGTAAGCTTTAAAATTGTTTCACCTTTTTTTACAAATCTATTATCAATGTTTAATTTTCCATCAACTTCACTAGTTTTTATTCTATAAGTTTTTGAATTTTGCGCTAAAGCTGTCCCAAAAGTTTCTATACTTTTATAAAATAAAGATCTTTCAACTTCTTCAACGATTACACCCGGTGCAGGCCTTACACTAAATTTTTTCTTAAAATGTAAACCAATAAAATGTCTTGCCGCAATAATTGCAAATATAGCAATAAAGAAAATAATTAAAAAAACTTTTAATTTTGATGATGCTTTCATTTTACTCTAATCCGTACTCTGACCATGAGCCGTCATAGACAGTAGGTTTTTTACCACTTATAATAGAATTAGCTAGTCCTAAAATACATGCGGTGACTCCAGATCCACATGTAAAAGCTATATCTTTATCTTTATCTATATCGTTTTCATCGAAAATCTTTATTAACTCTTCTTTTTTTTTGAAGGTTCGATCTTTATTTAAAAGTAATTGAAAAGGTAAATTTTTAGATCCTTCAATGTGGCCACTTCTTAATCCTTGACGAGGTTCTGGTACCACACCCGAAAATCTTTCTTTGCTTCTAGCATCTATTAACTGAAATCTTTTGTCTAATATATTTTTTTTAACTTGAGATTTATTTATCACCATAGATGAATTTTCCTTAGTTTCGTAATTTGTTTTGGAGATTTTTATTACTTCTTTTGACACAGCTCTATTTTCCTTTAACCATTTTGCAAAATCTCCGTCTAAAACTGATACTAGATTAGTATTATGTCCAAAGTAAATAAAAGTATACCAAACTCTGCATGAACTAAAGACATCTGAGTTATCATAAATAACTATATGGTCAGAATTATCTATTCCTAAATTAGAAACAATATTTCCCCACTCCTCTTTTGCAGGAAGCATATGGGGTAATGAAGAATTTTGTTTTGAGTTTTTATCTATATCAAAAAATATTGAATTCTTTATATGATTTTCTTTAAATTCATCCTCAGCGTTCCTACCTGAGCTAGGTAAACACCAAGTAGCATCTAATATTCTCACTTTATTAATATTTTTTTCTAGCCATTCTGTAGTGACAAGTTGATTCATTATCTATTTTTTTCTAAGTATTTTTGGTGATACTCCTCTGCTTTACAATAATTTTTAATTTGAGAAATATTAGTTTGGATTTTCCCATTAAGTTTCTTATTAAATATTTCTAAAATTTCTTTAGCTTCAGTTTTTTGAATATCATCTTCATAAAATATTTCACTTCGATATTGAGTTCCAATATCCGGATATTGCATATCTTTTTGGGTAGGATCATGCATTTTAAAAAACAAATCCAGAATTTTTTTAAATGATATTATTTTTTCATCAAAGATCAGTCTAACAACTTCTGCATGACCAGTTTCACCTGTACATACTTCTTCATATGTAACTTTATCAGATAATCCACCAGCATAGCCAACTTCTGTCTCAATTATACCTGGCTTATTTTTAAAGTTTTCCTCAGGTTTCCAAAAACATCCAAGAGCAAGTGTACATTTCTTCATAAAGTAATTATATAGTGTTGTGAGGATATTAAATTGTTAGCACGAAATCAATTAGGCGTATTGTACGGGGTGGCATCTGTAGCATGTTTTGCTATGATGGACGCTTGTGTAAAATGGCTGGACCAGTTTCCAGTAGGCGAAGTGTTATTTGCAAGATTTTTTTTTGGTTTGATACCAATTTTAATGCTTGTACCTAAAAATGAATTTAAAACTTTTTATAAAACTACCAGACCTAAATTACATGCTTTCAGAGCTGTAACTGGGATGTTAGCAATAGTTGCACTCTTCATTGCTCTAAGAGAGATACCTTTAGCAGATGTTGTAAGTTTGACTTTTGGAGGTCCAATCTTCGTTACCTTAGGCTCAATACTTTTTTTATCTGAAAAAGTAGGTATTAGAAGATGGTCAGCAGTTTTAATTGGGTTTATTGGAATGTTAATGATTGTCAAACCAGCTTATG
Source organism: uncultured Pelagibacteraceae bacterium (assembly GCA_902624495.1). Lineage (GTDB taxonomy): Bacteria > Pseudomonadota > Alphaproteobacteria > Pelagibacterales > Pelagibacteraceae > Pelagilacustribacter. The sequence goes on from CACNYH010000015.1 coordinate 9,007, forward strand.
AAGAATTAAATATTTATTACTTATTTCCAATAATTTTTTGTATTTTCTTTGCATGCGTAGCTCTAAGCATAAGAAGTTTATCATCAACTGAACCTAATTATAGAATTGCCTTATACTTTTCTTTACTAAGTATGATGGTTGGTTTAGCAACACTTCCTTTTGGCTGGATTATGCCATCAAAATTTGAACTATTTCTTCTTATTTTTACAGGTATAATTGGTTCAGTTGCTAATATTTTACTTACCGTGTCACTAAGAATTGCAGAAGCATCATTAGTTACACCAACAAAATATTTAAATTTAGTATTTGCAATTTTATTAGGATATTTCATTTGGGGTGAAATACCAAAAGTGCTAACACTTTTGGGCGCTGGTTTAATTATTGTAAGCTCCGTAATTATTTTTATGAGAGAGTCTCAACTTAAAAAACAAGTTGTAAGTCCGAGACCATGAGCAAATATCCAAGTTATTGGTCAAAAGCAATCAAAACTTTGTCTAAAAGAGATAAAGTTTTAAAAAGTCTTATCATTAAATATAATGATAAATTTTTGACTACTAGAAAAGATATTTTTTACTCTTTATGTAAAAGTATAGTCGGTCAGCAGATTAGTGTATCAGCTGCTAATTCAGTATTTAAAAAATTTCAAAAGAAAACTAAAAGAATTAATCCTTTAAAAGTATCAAAATTATCAATAACACAACTTAAATCCTGTGGTCTAAGTAGACAAAAAGCTTTGGGAATTAAAGAATTGTCAATAAAATTTGTAAAGAAAGAATTTGATCCAAAAATAATCAAAAATATGAATGACGAAGAGGCTATTCAATACTTATCATCTTTAAGGCAAATAGGCAGATGGAGTGCAGAAATGATTTTGCTATTCACTTACAATCGATCTAATATTTGGCCTTTGCAAGATATTGGTTTATTAAGAGCAATATCAAATAATTATAAGAAAAAATATTTTCCTCCAAAAATTTTTTTGAATAAACTTTATAAAAAATTTACACCTTATTGTTCAGTTGCCACGTGGTATCTCTGGCGTAGTATTGATGATGAACCAATCCAATATTAGGCACCTTCAATCGTTTGATGCTGGCGTTCTGCGTAGCCTTCAAGAATAGAATGCGCATCTTGATACTCTTTTGAATTGTAAAAGTCATTAGCTTCATTATATGATGGAAACTCAATTACAACTGTTCTAGGAGATTTATCGCCCTCATTAGATGTAGATCTTCCGCCTCTAATTAAAAATTTTCCCTTATATTTTTCAACTGCTGCTCTAGCTTTGACAGCGTATTCTTTTAACTTTGCCTCATTACTTATACTTTTATAAACACAAACTACGTATCCTTTCATTTACAACTCCTTTAAAATAAATTAACTTTTTTCATGGCAGATAAACTTATTATTGATTGGAAAGAGTATAATCAAATCGTTGAAAAATTAGCAATACAAATTTATGAAAGTGGCTTCAAACCAAATTTACTCATCGGTATTATGCGCGGTGGAGCACCAATCATTGATGTTTTAAGTCGAGTTTTTAAATTAAAATGCGCTTACTTAGCAGTCGAGTCCTATTCAGGGGAGGGTACAGAAGATCAACAAGGTGATTTAGTTTTTTCGAGGGAAATGAGTTCTACAGTTCAGGATATGAGAGGAAATATTTTGTTATGTGATGATTTATCTGACACTGGTGTCACTCTAAACAAAAGTATTGATTGGTTAAAAAAATATCCACCTCTCAAAGAAAATATAAAAGAAATAAAAACAGCTGTGCTTTGGAAGAAAAAAGACTCAACTTTCGAACCTGATTTTTGTGCCCAAAGATTAGATAACAATCCATGGATTGTTCAGCCGTTCGAGCATTATGAGGAAATCAGAGTTAAGGATTTAATTAAGAAACATCAGAAGAATTAAGGGCCAGAATTAACTGGCCCTAAAATTTTAGGCTACGTAAAAACTAATTACACTAAATACTGCGATTACCCAAATAGCTGAAGAAGTTTTTCCAAATTTTCCTGTAAATATTTGAATTAAAGCATATGAAATAAATGCGAGAGCTATACCATTACTGATACTATATGTTAACGGCATTGTTATCATCGCAACAACTGCTGGACCTGACTCAGCTATATCATCCCACTCTATATCAGTGATATTTCTCACGAATAATATTGCTACATACAACAATGCTGCGCCATCTATTTCCTTTGGTAAACTTGTAGCTAGCGGTGAAAAGAATAAACAAGCTAGGAATAAAACTCCAATTACAAGTGAAGTCATACCAGTTCTTCCTCCAGCCTTTACTCCTGCACCTGACTCAACATAACTAGTAACCGTAGTAGTCCCCATCATTGCTCCAGCAACTGTTCCGACACTGTCAGATAACATCGCTTTATTTATGTCTTGCACTTTACCTTTTTTATCAACTTTGCCTGCTACGTTAGCAACAGATGTTAAAGTTCCTGCGGTATCAAAAAAGTCAATGAACAATAAAGTAAAAACTATCGAAGCCATACCTGCGGTAAGTGCTGCTTTAAGATCAAATTCAAATAAGTATGTCATCGGTGGAATAGATCCAACTACACCATTAAATTTTGCTAAACCAGTAGCCCAAGCTATTATACTAAATAAAAGGATACCAATTATAATGTTTCCTCTTATCTTCATTTTTTCTAAAACAATCATAAAGACAAAAGCTAAACAACCAAGAAGCACTAAAGGATTCTTAATATCACCTAAAGTAACTAGTGTGACCGGATGGTCTCCTACCACTCCCATAATCTCAAGACCAATGATTGCTAAAAACAATCCAATGCCAGCACCAATTCCAAGTTTTAAACTTCTTGGAATCGAATTAATCAACCAAGCTCTTAAAGGAGTAAGTGATATTGCTAAGAAAATAATTCCAGCAACTAATACAGCACCTAACGCTGCTTGCGGTGTGTACCCCATTCCTGCAACTACTCCGTATGCAACAAACGCATTTATACCCATACCTGGCGCCAAACCTATAGGCCAAGTTTTTCCGTAAAATGCCATGATGAAACATGCAAGTGCTGTAGCTAATATTGTTGCAGTAAATACTGCACCAAAATCAAAAAAACCTTTTTCTGTTCCGGCAAATTCACCAGATAAGATAAAAGGATTTAAAAACATGATGTATGCCATTGTAAGAAAAGTAGTTACACCAGCTATTACCTCAGTTTTAAAATTTGTTTTATGTTTTCTGTACTCAAAATATTTATTCATCATAAAATAAAACCTCCGTTTAAAGTTTATTACTCCATATAGCTGTTAAAATCTTAACTAAATCCCTCATATCTCCTTTGATTCAACCAAGAGTAAATATATCTGTTTATAACTTTTCGTTATAAAATAAGGATAAGAATGAAAAGATTTTTTTTTACGATTTTATACACATTATTTTTAATTTCATTGGCTGGTTGTCAAACAGTCTCAAAGAAAATTGAAGATACCACAGCTAAAGAAGAGCAGGAATTAAGTAAATGGTTAAATAAATCTGAAGAAGATCTTAAAATTTTTTTCGGCCAACCTGATAAAGTTGAATTTTTAAAAACAAGAAATAGAAATTACTTATATATTACTGAAAAATATAAAATTAAATGTGAGCGTAAGTTTGAGATAAATCCAAGGAATATTGTGGTTGGTTTTAGTAGTAAAAACTGTTTTTGATTACCTGCGGAGTAAGTACTCCGCAAGTAAGGTAAACTTATTTTATTTCAATAAGTCTTTTTTTCTTTATTTCTGGGATGATTTTTTCACAAGAAATAGTTAGTAAACCATCTTTTAGCTCAGCACCATTCACTTTTACATCATCTGCAATTGAAAATGATCTAGCAAAAGATCTTTGCGATATTCCTCGATGAATAACTTCATCGCCTTCTTTTTCTTCAGTTCTTTTAACATCTTTTGTTTTTACAGTTAAAAGATTATCTTCATATTCAACTTCAACATCATCTTTGTTAAAGCCAGCAACTGCTACTTCAATAGCATACTTATCTTTGCCTGCTTTTCGGATGTTATATGGCGGATAATTGCTTTGTACTGCAAGACTGCCATTCCCTAACATAGACTCGAACTGATCAAACATGTCGTCGAATCCAATGCTAAAAGGTCTAAGTGAATTAAAGATCGATAGATCCTTACTTGTCATATGTCCTCCTTTGTTAGCAAGGTTAATGTCAGCCCCATTTGGCAACCGACAATTCTGATATGGGAATTTTTTTTATTTTTTCAAGATTTTTATTTTAAAATTTTTGCAGATTTTAAAATAAAAGAATACTCCTCTGCTAGTTCTGTGATCGCATTGTCGCGGCCAGACATTCCTCCATGACCTGCTGCTTCCATTTTGCATTTTAATAATTGAATATTATTATCAGTTTTTGTCTCTCTAAGTTTTGCAATATATTTAACTGGCTCAGAGTAAAGGACTCTATTGTCAAATAGAGAAGTAGTAACTAGCATCGGCGGGTAATCTTTTTTACTAAGATTGTTATAAGGTGCATAAGATAAGATATACTCAAAGTACTCCTTACTTTTTATCGGGTTTCCCCACATTTCCCACTCGCCTGGTGTTAATGGTAATTTCTCATTTAACATAGTTGTCATTGTGTCTACAAATGGAACTAACAAAAGCATTCCAAAAAATAAATCGGGAGCCATATTAGCTACAGCCCCACCTGTAAGACCTCCAGCAGATCCGCCATAAAAACAAATTCCACCTTTGTATGTATATCTTTGTTCTATAAGATGTTTGGCGCAAGCTATATAATCTAAAAAAGTATTTTTCTTAAATTTTTTTTTACCTTTTTCATGGTGTTTATCTCCTAAATCTCCTCCCCCTCTTACATGAGCTATTGCAAAAGTAATTCCTCTATCAATTAAACAAAATCTTGAGGCACTAAAAGATGGAGATATACTATGTTTGTATGCCCCGTAGGCATATAAAAGAATTTTTGATTTTCCATCTTGTTTTGCTGTTTTCAATCTAACCAAACTAATAGGTATCATTTGACCGTCATGAGACTCAGCCTTTATTCTTTCAACAACATAATTACTGGAGTCATGCCCAGACGGGACTTCTGTTTGTTTTACTAATTTTTTTTGCTTTGAGACGATGTCATATTCATATACTTGTCCTGGAGTTGCCATACTTTCCCATCCAACTCTGATCATTGTAGTATTTGTATCTCTTTGCATTAAAGAAACACCAGGAACACCTATTGGTTCATCTGAAATTTTAATTTCTTCTTCTTTGTTAGTTTGAATATTTCTTACAAACAGTTTTGGAATAGCATCAGACTTTTCTGATCTAATAATATAATCATCTAAAAATTCAAACCCACCAATAACGGTCTCTTTTTTTGCTGGGATAAAAACTTCTAATTTGTTTATCTGACTAGTCTTACATCTGAGTACCTTATAATCTCTAGCTTCCTCATTAGTGTGAACATAAAAATAACCTTGCCAAGAGTCTATTGAATAACGAACATCATTTTTTCTTTTTTGAAAAAGTGTGGGTTTAATTTCTTTAGCATCAGTAGAAAAAAAATATTCTTCAGTTGTTATGTGATCAGAAGTCCCAATAATGAAATATTTTTCATCAGAGGTAATACCAATACCACAAGTAAAAGTTTCATCTTTTTCCTCAAATATTAGTTGATCTTGATCGGTCGATGTTCCAAGAACATGTTTGAAAATTTGTCTTGGTCTATGATATTGATCTAATTTCGAGTAAAAAAAGCTTTTATTATCTAAAGCCCATGTGACGCTTCCGCTTGTATTTTCAATTACATCTTTTTCATTTTTTCCTGTTCTAAGATCTCTTAAATAAATTGTATAATATTCTGATCCCTTTAAATCTAGAGAATAAGCAATAAAATTATCACAATAAGAAGTGCTTACAGTGCCAACTCCAAAATACTCTGAACCAGACTTCTTCTTTTCCAAATCACCATCAAAATAAACTTCCTCAGATTTAGAGCCATCAATCAGTTGCCTCATTCTTTTACCGTAATTACCCTTAGCTTCTGTTTTTGACCAATAATAATATCTTTTATCTTTATATTTTAATCCAGTGTCGTTTAATTTTATTTTTCCTTTGATTTCATTAAATAAATTTTTCTGTAATTCTTTAACATCTGTGAAGTAGTCTTCAGTTATTTTGTTGTTAGCTTCTATGTAATCCTTGACCTGAGTATTTAACTTTTTTGGATCCTTTAAAACCTCAAGAATATTTGGCTGATCAACCCATGAATAATCATCTTCTAGTGGAATTCCGTGATAATTTTTCTTAGTCTTTATTTTTTTAAGTTTTGGTATACTCATACTAGGAAACTATATGAATTTGTTTTTGTTGGGAATTATCATTTTCGTCGTAATCTACCTTTTTCTAAATTGGTTCGCTAGGGCTAGTTCAAAAAAGATAGCTACAACCATAAAAAAAATTGCAATTTATATATCATTGATTTTAGCTGTACTATTTACAATTGGTGGTAAATTCATCTTCAGTCTTCCAATGTGGCTGATATTGTTATCTGGGCTAAAGATTAAAGGATTTACTGCTCTGCAAATGTATCAATTGTGGAGATTGATTCAATTTATGAAAAATAATGCTGGGAGGTTTTCACAAGGACAATTTGGTCAAACCCCAGGATCATCAAGTCTTACATCAGAAGAGGCTTATAAATTGCTAGGATTAAAAAAGGGCGCGAGCAAAGAAGAAGTGTTAAAAGCTGCTAACCAATTACAAAAAAAAATCCATCCTGACATGAACCGTAACGTGGATAGCTCTAGATTAAGTCAGTTAGTAAATGAAGCTAAAGAGAAAATAATAAAAACTGATTTTAGTTAGATAAAAGCTCAATACATTTATTATAAACATTATCAAAAGATATTTTATCAGCACCTAGAGTATCGTGAGTTGTTGACTCCTCAGTTTCACCTTCTGGAATTATTATATTAATATTTTTTGAATATTTCCCATAAGCAAGAGCTGGACTATCCATAAATAAAGCTACAGTTTTTAAATTAAGAGCAGCGCTAATATGCATAAAACCTGTATCATTCCCACAGTACAAATTGCAATTAGCTATTATAGGCATCATCTCATTTATCTTTAAATTATTTAAAGAAATACAATTAGATCCTATATTTGAGTTTAATATTTCATCTATTAATTGTTGATCATTTTTTCCAGCAGCCAAATAAAACTTGGATGGGTGCTTTTCATTTATTTTTTCAATTAATTTTATAAAATTCTTAATTCCCCAACGTTTTGTTTGTCCAGATGCCGCAATTCCTAGTACGATATTTTTGTGACTTTGAGATATATCTTTTCTAGCTTTTAAAACTTTGTCCTCACGAATTAAAAGTTTTGGTTGTGTTGATACAATTTTATTAAGTTCATTCTCGGTAAAAATTTTTGCGGTATTGACTACATGTTGTCCCTTTTTTTTCAATAAAGGATATTGAGCTATTTTTTCTATACCGGCAAATTTACAGATTAAAAAATATCTTATTGAACTGTTGAAGATGAATACTTTATCAAATTTTTTCTCTTTAATATCTCTTGCTAATTTAAAAAATCCACTTAGACCATCATGGCTTCCTGAATTATCATTTAAACGATCCAATGTTATCACTTCATCAATATGAGGATCATCCCCAAACAGATCTTCTGCTCTAGTATTTTCTTTAGCTAGTATTGAAACTGGTTTTCCATATTTTTTTGAGATTTCATGTATGTAATTAATGTGAATTATACAGTCTCCAAGGCCTACTTTATTTATCAGAATCAGAACTTTCATTTCTAAAATTTATATTATATTTTATTTCAATAAATTGGGACAATAAGATGTTAAAACGAGGAGTATACGCAGCTAGTTTAAGTGTTTTAAATAAAGACTTAACGTTGAACGTTGAGGCTACAATTTCACATGGAGAAAATTTAATTAATAATGGTTGCGCGGGTGTTTTTTTCATGGGGTCTACTGGACAAGCTCAGTTATGCAGTGTTGACTCGAAAAAGGAACTTATATCTAAAATAGCATCCCATAAACTTAGAAAGCAATTTTTTATTGGTTTAGGTGTTAATAGTCTTTCAGATTCGATTTCATTAATAAAATATGCAAATGAATATGAAATTAATAAAGAGATATTAATCGGAGCTCCAGCTTATTATAGAAATAACTCAGATCAAGGTGTTTTTAATTTTTTTAAAAGAATAATTTCAGAGTGCCCCAAAGTAAAGATAGTAATTTACAATTTTGAAAAATTATTTCATTACAAATTTTCTGTCGAAGCTGTTACTAATTTGGTCAAATCATTTCCAAAACAAGTAGTAGCTGTAAAAGACAGTTCATATAATCTATATGAAAACTTAAAAATTAAAAATTTTTTAGTTTTTCCAGGAAGCGAAGCAAAACTTTTAAAAGGTTTAGAGCATGGTTGTGCAGGATGTATTTCTGCAGTAACTAATGTGACTCACTCTCTAGCCAGAAAAGTGTTTGATGATTTCGAAAATAAAACTCCACAGACAAAAAATGACCAATTAATAGCTGTAAGAGAGACATTTGATCAATATAATTTGATATCAGCTTTGCATAGCTATCATTCGATTAAAGATGAAAATTATAAGAATATATTACCTCCACTTACTTTATTAAGTGAGGAAAAACAGAAAGAACTTATTGAAAAATTAAATAAACTTAAATTTAATAACAAAAAAAACTTAGCGGCTTAAATTATGTTATTAGCTAGAATATTTTCGAAAATATTTAAAGAAGGAGGAATAATTTTAATAGATGCAAAAGGTCAAAAGTATATTTGCGGAAACCCTACAACTAAAAAACCAATTACTGTAAAACTACTTAAAGACAACTTAAATTGGAAATTATTGTTAGATCCAGAACTTGAATTCCCAGAAGCATACATGAGAAATGAAATTCAAATAGAAAATTCATCGATGAAAGATTTTTTAATGGAACTTATT
>CACNYH010000016.1 GCA_902624495.1 uncultured Pelagibacteraceae bacterium
CTTCCATCTTTCAGGCATATCTAATGCATTTATCAGACGTTTAAATAAGCTAATGTCTCCAACTTTGATTTTAATTTTTTTCTTTTTAATTTTTTTTACTGAACTCAAAATTGTACTTATAACCTTATAATCATCTTGAGTTTGATTTTTTGAACCTAAAATTTCAATACCAAGTTGATCATTAATAAAATTAGATCCTTTTTTGTTAGATCTTCTATAGGCTTGTCCAGAGTAATAAATTTTAGAAAATGACTTCTTTTGCAAAAAACTAATGCATGATGCTACGGTTAAATCTGGTCTTAAACACATCGTTTTTCCATCTTCACTATTAAAAGTAAGCATAGAACTTCTAAATTTTTCTCCAGACCTCTCAATTATATAATCTGAGTCTAAAAGAACATCAGGTTCGGATAAAACAAAACCATTGCTTTTAAAAGTTTTTATTATTATTTCAGATAATTTTTTTGATTTCATTTACTAATTCTTTAATTTCAACTGATAGTTCTTTACCAGAACTAAGATTCCTTAGAGTTGGTTTGCCTGATTTAATTTCATTCTCACCGTATAAAATAACAGCTGGAGATTTAATTTTGTTAGCATACTCCATTTGTTTCTTTAATTTTCCTTCTCCAGGATAAATTTCTGAACTGATATCAGCATTCCTTAATATTGCTTGAAGATTAATGTACTCTTTCATTAAGTTTTTATCAAAAACACAAATTACAACAGGTTTAGATTGTTTAATTTTGAATTCCTTTTTTTGCATTAAAGCATAAACCAATCGATCTAGTCCGATTGATATGCCTGTAGCTGGAGCATCATAATTTCCGAAGTTGTTAACTAAATTATCATATCTCCCACCGCCTCCAATAGAGCCAAATTGGATTACCTGACCTTTATTATTAGTAACATCAAATTTTAAATTCACCTCAAAGATTATGCCAGTGTAATATTCTAGTCCTCTAATAATTGACGGATCAAATTCAAAATTATTAAAATTATAATCTTTTAAAATTTTTAATATCTCAATTAGATCCTCTGTTTCAGGTAATTTTTTCTTGAGTGTTTCTTCTATTGTTTTAATGTCGTTAGCTTTTAAATTCGCACCTTTTGTGAAGTCTCCGGATTTATCTTTTCTTCCTTCTCCTAATAGTTTTTTTACTTCATCCCAACCAAGTCTATCAATTTTATCTAAAGCTCTTAAAGCAGTAAGTTTTTGATCGTTATCTTTTACATCTATCTTTTTAAACAAACTTTCAGTAATCTTTCTTGATGATATCTTGATTATATAATCTGATTTTGATAAACCGCACTTCTCGAGAATTTCTGAAATCATTACACACAATTCAGCATCTGCTTGTAAACTTTTAGTACCGACAAAATCAGCATCGAATTGTAAAAATTCTCTAAATCTCCCTGGTCCAGGTTTTTCATTTCTCCAAACAGTGCCTAGTTGATATCTTTTAAATGGTTTCGGAATCTCTAAATAATTTTTTGCAACATATCTTGCTAGAGGTGCTGTAAGATCATACCTTAACGATAACCACTTAGTTTCATCCTTAAATGAAAAAACACCTTCATCAGGTCTATCTTTATCAGGTAAAAATTTGCCAATACTATCTGAATACTCAAAACTTGGCGTTTCGAGATATTGGAAACCGTATTTGATCATCACTTCTTTAATATTAGAAATTATAAAATCACGTACGAGTAATTCTTTTTCTTGCCTGTCTACAAACCCTAATGGAAGTTCTTTAGAAGGTTTGCTATTTTTTTCTTTTGTCATTTTTTGGTACAGCAGGGTGGATTCGAACCACCGACCCCTAGTTCCACAAACTAGTGCTCTAACCAACTGAGCTACTGCTGCATCCCTGTTATTTTTATCTTAATTTTAGTTAAATTTATATATTTTTGATTATAAGCTAAGCAATAGCTTAGCGTGCATTCTGTATGAATGTGATCTTAATGTTGAAATGACTTTCTTTTTCATAATCATAATTCTTTATTTAGAAAATAATTGTGACTTTTTCAAGATGAAATTAGCGGGACAATAAAAATAGTAAAGACTACTGTTTAATGTCCCGATAATCAGTGATTTTGGAAATTTAGATTAAGATGTTTTCTGCAGTTTTACTGCTGAAGGACCTTTTTCTGTGCTCTCCACTTCAAACGTTAACTCATCACCCTCGTTTAAATACTTTAAACCAGCTTCTCTAACCGCAGAAGAATGGACGAACACGTCTTTTTCTTTGTCTTCTCTTTCAATGAAACCATATCCTTTAGTACCATTGAACCACTTCACTTTACCTTTTAGTGTACTCATATTTATTGTTTTTCCTTATTATTATTAACTTCAACTAACCATAAGTTAGTCTTGAAGAACCTTAAATAGATTTACTCGATAGAAGTCAATAGGAGAAAAATATTATTTGCCGCAATTGTTTTTGTGCAACAATACTAAGATAATAAGGCTATTAGGCCAATTATAACAATAATTCCTAACCCTCCATAAACATATTTATTTTTGTTTATTTGAGATTTAAGTTTATTCAAGGCAGATTCTTTATAACTTAATCCTCCGTCAGTGATATTAGAAGATTTGCTGAACCCTTGATCTCTTCCAATTTGTAAAAATTTAGATTTTCTGTGATCATATATTTCATCTTTACTAAAACTTTCAAAATTTTTTAGATTTTTAATAATTGAAAACTTAATATCTGCAGCTATAGCTTCTGGGTCTCTATGAGCTCCTCCTAATGGTTCTGGGATTACCTCATCAATTATTTTTAATTTTAGTAAATCTTTAGCAGTAAGTTTCATTGCTTCAGCGGCTTGTAAAGATTTACTTGGATCACGCCATAAAATAGATGCACATCCTTCTGGAGATATTACTGAATAAATTGAATTTTCTAACATTATAACTTTATTTGAAGATGCCAAAGCAATTGCTCCACCAGATCCCCCTTCTCCAATTATTACAGAAATATTCGGAACAGTTAATGACATGCAGCACTCAATTGAATTTGCAATAGCGGAAGCTTGCCCTCTTTGTTCGGCTCCAATACCTGGGTAAGCTCCTGGAGTATCAATAAAACTTACAACAGGTATTTGAAATCTGTCGGCGAGTTTCATAAGCCTTATACATTTTCTATATCCCTCTGGACGCATCATTCCAAAGTTTCTTTCAATCCGACTATTAAGGTCCTCTCCTTTTTCCTGACCAATAATTAAAACTGATTTATTATCTATTAAACCAAACCCAGCTATTACAGATTTGTCGTCTCCGAAATATCTATCACCAGAGAGTAAAGTGAATTGTGAAAATATTTTTTTTATATAAAAATTTGCTTTAGGTCGGTCTTCATGTCTCGCTACTTGTGTGCGCTGCCAGCTATTAAGATTAGAATATATCTCCTCCAATTTTTTATTAATTTCTTGCTGAGTATTCTTAATTTTATCTGTGTCAACTTCAGATATCCCCTCTGAACCAAAAGGACTTTTTAACCCATCTACCTCTTGCTCTAGAGCTTTTATTTCTTTTTCGAAATCTAAATAATTTTTCATAAAATGTTACAATAATAATAGTATTATTATATTATAAAATATTGTAAAGATCGGCTCATAATGAAAATGGTAGAAAAAAGTGGCTTAAAAGTTAGTTCAACTCTCCTCGAGTTTATAAATAACGAGGTGATTCCCAACACTAACATTGAAGTTGATAAATTTTGGAACAAATTTTCGGAAGTTGTTCATGAACTGTCGCCAATCAATAAAGCTTTAATTCAAAAAAGAGAAATAATACAAAAAAAATTAGACGATTGGCATAAATCAAATAAAGGTAAAGACTTTAATAAAAAAGAATACGTAAATTTCTTAAGATCAATCGATTATTTAATTGAAGAAAAAAACGACTTTAAGATAGAAACAGCCGATGTCGATGAAGAAATTTCCTCTATTGCAGGACCTCAACTAGTAGTTCCAGTAGATAACGCTCGTTACGCATTGAATGCTGCAAATGCGCGTTGGGGAAGTTTATACAATGCACTTTATGGCACAGATATTATTCCAGGTAGTATAGAAAAAAGTTGGGATCAAGAGAGAGCCAAAAAAGTAATAAATTTTGTAAGAGATTTTTTAGATGAGAGAATTCCATTGGCACAAACCAGCTGGAAGAATGTTTCAAAATTTAAAATAGAAGAAAACAAACTTGTTATATTTTCGGAGTCAAAGAAATACTTTCTCAAAAATAATGAACAGTTCATAGGGTATAAAGGTGATAAAGAAAGTCCAAATTCAATTCTAATAAAAAATAATAATCTTCATATCGATATTATAATAAACTCTGAAACCATGGTTGGAAAAATTGATAATGCGGCCATCTCGGATATAGTGATAGAATCCGCCCTATCAACAATTGTAGATAACGAGGATTCTGTAGCGGCTGTTGATGCCGAGGATAAAGTTAAGTGCTATCGAAATTGGTTAGGTTTAATGAAAGGAGATCTATCTTCTACTTTTGAGAAAAATGGTAAAAAGATTGTCAGAAAACTCAGCCAAGATAGAGAGTATGTCTCTAAAAATGGAGAAAAAATCAATCTTCATGGCAGAGCTTTATTGCTTAATAGGAATGTAGGACATTTAATGACCAACCCGGCGGTACTCTTAAAAGATGGAGCGGAAATACCAGAGGGGATTTTGGATGCATTTGTATCTACATTATGTGCTTTACATGATTTCAAAAATAAAAAAAATTCGAGAACAGGCTCAGTTTATATTGTTAAACCTAAAATGCATGGACCAGAAGAAGTAGCTTTCACAAATACTTTATTTGAAAAAGTTGAAGAGACACTGGGCATTAAAAAGTACACTATTAAAGTCGGAATTATGGATGAGGAAAGAAGAACAACTGTAAATTTAAAAGAATGTATTAGACAAGTTAAAAATAGAATTGTTTTCATTAACACTGGCTTTTTGGATAGAACTGGAGATGAAATGCACACATCTTTTGAAGCAGGGCCAATGATATTCAAGGGAGAAATGAAAAAATCAACTTGGCTGAATACTTATGAAAATTGGAATGTGGACATAGGTTTAAAATGTGGTTTTTCAGGTAAAGCTCAAATTGGTAAAGGAATGTGGGCTATGCCAGATCAAATGGCAAATATGATGGAACAAAAAATTGGTCATCCAAAATCTGGTGCAAACTGTGCTTGGGTGCCATCTCCAACTGCAGCGACACTACATTCTCTTCATTACCATAAAGTTAATGTATTTGACGAACAAGATAAAATTAAATCAAGAGATATGGCAAAAGTAGAAAATATTTTAGAAATTCCAAAAGCTGACAGACCTAATTGGTCAGTTGAAGACATCAATCGTGAGATTGAGAATAACGCACAAGGTATTTTAGGCTACGTAGTCAGATGGGTTGATCAAGGAGTTGGTTGTTCAAAAGTACCAGATATTAATAATGTAGGATTGATGGAGGATAGAGCAACACTTCGAATATCATCTCAACATATTGCAAATTGGCTTCATCATGGAATTTGTAATAAAGAGCAAGTCATGAAAATAATGAAAAAGATGGCAAAGACAGTTGATGATCAAAACAAAAATGATCCTAAATATAAAAAAATGTCTGAAGATTTTGAAAAATCGATAGCATTTTCTGCTGCTTGCGATCTTGTTTTTAAAGGGAGAGTTCAACCTTCAGGATATACTGAACCATTATTGCATCAAAAAAGATTAGAAAAAAAGTCTACAAATTAATCGGTTACTGGAACTCTGTTTTTGAAAGCAGAAAAGAGAGTGCCATCATCGAGTTGTTCTATTTCACCACCTACTGGCAAACCCTGGGCTAACTTAGTAATTTTAATTTTATCACTCTTAATAATATCCTCTATATAATGTGCTGTTGTTTGGCCCTCAACAGTAGCACTTGTTGCAATTATTACCTCTTTTAAGTTGTTTTTTTTAATTCTACTTACTAATGATTGGATAAGTAAGTTTTTTTGCTCATAGTTTTCGTTTGAATTTAATGTGCCACCAAGAATGTGATAATGACCTTTATATATATTAGCAGAGTTAATAACCCACATATCGGCTAGATTTTCTACTACGCAAATCTTATCGTAAGAATTGTCCGAGGTGCATATACAAATTTTATCAATAATTTTCAAATTTCCACATTCAGAACAACGAACTACTTTCTTATAAACTTCAGCTAAAGACTTAGCTAATGGTTTTACCATGTTGTCTTTATTGTTAATTAATTTTAAGATAATTCTTTTTGCAGATTTAGGGCCAAGGCCAGGCAATTTTGCAAACTGTTTAATAAGCTCGTTAATTTCTGGGATCTCGTTATCCATTAAAAAGGTAGTTTAAAATCCATTGGAAGATTTAGCCCGCCTGTCACTTTAGATAATTCTTCAGCAGATTTTTTTTTTAAGTTTTCTTTTGCATTATTATATGCAGCAATGATTAAATCATTTACTATTTCTTGTTTTTCTTTTTTTGCTTCATCAGAAATTAAAATTGATTTTATTTCGTAATCTCCTGTTAAAATTACCTTTACTAGACTGCCTCCAGATATACCTTCAACTTCTATTTTTTTTATTTGTTCTTGAGCTTCTTTCATTTTCTCTTGCATTGCTTTTGCTTTTGAAAGCATGTCTGAAAAGTTGGTCACTTACTATTCCTCCTTAATTTCAATAAGTTTAGCATCTGGGAAGTTAATTTCTATATCCTTTGCAGTTTTACTTTTTTTAAATTCATCAATCTTATTATCCATAATTTCTAGATTTTTTTCATGGATGCTTTTTGCTTCTGAGTTTTTGCTTAAAGAAATAATCCATCTTTCACCTGTCCAACTTAATAGTTTATCAGTTAAGTTTTTAATAAAGTTTTTGTTTAATTTTTCGTTAAAACTAATGTCAATTTTTCCTTTATTGAAACTTACTAATTTAACGTTTCGTTCCAAATCATACTTTAGCTCAATTTCTTTCTCTCTATTTGCTAAATCTATTAATTCTTTAAAACTTGAAATCTTAATTTTAGATTTTTCGTTTCTGTTATCTATTTTTGTGATAGGACTTGTTTTTATTTGATTAGTACTTTTTAATTGATTTTTAACTTGATTGGGCAGATCATTCTCTAGATTTTTATTTTCAATTTTTTTTCCAGACAGTTTTTCCTTGCTTGCTGAAATATTTTCATTTTGAATATCTGTTTCATCTTTTTCTTCTAAATTCTTCAAATGACATAATTGCATAACATACATCTCTAAAGCTAAGTTTTCATTACCAACTATTCTGAGATCATCTATAGTTTTAATAGTTAATTGCCAGAACAAACCTATATCTTGCATGTCGATATTTTTTGAAAACTTTTCAATCATCAGAGTCTCTGACTCAGAAATAGTCATGTCTTTCTCGATAGTTCCTAAATTGATTCTTCTGCTAAATAAATACAAAACTTCTAAAATGTCATTTAAAAAATTTTTAGCATCTAATCCATCATCTAATAATCCTTGAAGTATTTTAAGTGCATCTTTCTCTTTGCCTTCTAAAATTTCTTTAAAAAGGGATATAACTTTGCTTCTGTCTGCGAGGCCCAACATTTCTCTAACGTCTTGTTCTTCGATAGTATTATTTTTTATAGATTGCGAAATTAAAGCCCGGTCCAATAATGAGATTGAGTCTCTTACTGATCCTTCTGAAATCCTAGCGATTAATTTTATGGCATCATCTGTAATTGAACCTTTTTCTTTAATTGAAATATTTTTTAAGTGTTTACAAAGTTCTTCAACACTCACTCTTTTAAGGTCAAACCTTTGGCAACGGGACAAAATTGTAACTGGTATTTTTCTTACCTCTGTTGTTGCTAGTATAAATTTTAAACTTGGCGGAGGTTCTTCTAAAGTTTTGAGCAAACCATTAAATGCTTGCTTGGATAGCATGTGAACTTCGTCAATAATAAAAATTTTAAACTTCGCGCTTGTCGGGCTATATTTTGAATTTTCTATTAATTCTCTTACATCATCTATTCCGGTTTTAGACGCAGCATCCATTTCTAAAACATCCATATGATTAGAATTTACTATATCTTTGCAATGACAATTTTCATCAGAACATATCTCACCATCTGACAAATTTTTTGTACAATTTAATGCTTTAGCGATCAGCCTTGCTGTTGTTGTTTTTCCCACTCCTCTTATTCCAGTCAACAAATAGGCATTTGGTGTTTTGCCTAATTTAATAGCATTTGTAATTGTTTGTGCCATTACTTCTTGGCCGATCAAATCTTTGAAACCTTGAGGTCGGTATTTAAGAGCTAAAATTTTATTCATCATTAATTTTTAAGAGGCAGGCAACAACCTGAATAATTTTCACTACGGCTGCTTCTTTTCAGACCTGACCGGGTTGATGAAACATCCACCTGATGCCAACCTCAATATGAGTATATCAAGATCGATTCAAATACTACAAGAGTAGAATTTAGTTTTGTGGACTATTTTTGCCTAAATGGCGAAGCCTCGTAAACTCCCAAAATATCTAAAGTTTCAGTATGAAAACCTAGTTCTTCAAGAGCCTTTTTTACTCCAGGTTGTTCCAAATGACCTTCAAGATCAAGATAGAAGTTTGCTTGATCAAAAGTATTCTTAACAGAAAAACTTTCTAACTTAGTTAAATTAACTTGGTTAGTCGCAAAACCACCAAGACATTTGTAAAGAGCTGAAGGTTCACTTTTTACTCTAAATATACAACTAGTAATAAATTTTTTTTCTTCCTTAAATTCTGGCTGTTCAATATTTTTACCCATTATTAAAAAACGAGTAACATTTCCTTTTTCATCCTCAATATTTTTTTCTAGAATTTTCAAATTATAAATTTTGGCAGAAAGTTCTGATGCTATTGCAGCAATAGTTTTATCTTTACCCTCTGCTAAATCTTTAGCCGACCCAGCAGTATCTGCTGAGATTATCGGTTTAAATTTTTTTTTAGTTATTAAATTTTGACATTGTCCAATCGCCTGTGCATGGCTTCTAACAAATTTTATATCACTTATAGTTGCATCTGGTTTACATAATAAGTTGTGTTCAACTACTTGAAAATGTTCTCCATGAATTTGTAATTTATATTTTGGAAGTAGATAGTGAATGTCAGCAACTCTACCTGCAAGAGAGTTTTCAATTGGTATCACTATTTTGTAACTTGCATCGTTGTAAGCTTGTTTAAAAGTTTCTTCAAAAGTAGTACAAGTTTTTATTTCAGAGTCCTTATAAAGATTTTCTGCAGCAATGTGTGAGTAAGCTCCAAGCTCACCCTGTATAGCAATTTTATTTCTACTCATTTGTTTTCATTATCTTTTTAATTTCTTCTAAATCTTGTTCAGTGTCTACACTTAAAGGTGATGAGTCCACATAACCAACATGTATAGACATCCCATTTTCCATGGCTCTTAGTTGTTCTAATTTTCTCTCAAGTTCAAGTTTTGATCTTTTAAGACCTACATAACGCGATAAAGCTTTATTAGTAAAGGCATAAATACCAATATGATGGTAAGCTTCAAGTTCTTGTATATTCTTGAGTCTAACAAAATCTAATGCTTTAACGTACATGCTCGTTTTTAACTTTTCTTTTACTAAGACCTTAACAACATTTTCGTTATTTAGTTCCTGATTTGAACTTAATTTACTTGCTAAAGTTCCTATTTCACAATGACCTTTATTCATATAATCGACTAAATTGTTAATAGTCTCCGGTGAGATATTAGGCATATCACCTTGCAAATTTACAATTATATTAGGATTAGCATTTAAATTTTTTTTAAAGACCTCAAACACCCTATCGGTTCCTGTCTGATGATTTTCTGCTGTTAAAATTGCATTTCCTCCAATTTTTTTTACAGTATCAATTATTTTTTTATCTGGAGTTGCCACATAAACTTCTCCAGCATCTGCTTTCATAGCTGCCTCATAAACATGAAGAATCATCTCTTTGTTGTTTATAAGTTTAAGGGGTTTATTGGGCAATCGTATAGCATCCAATCTTGAGGGTATTATTATTGCAGTTTTATTCATAATTATGCGTCCTAGAGACGCAAAAAAATTTGGTAATTTTAAGTTTTTTTTTTAAAACTCGTGTTATATGTCTGATAACTACTTACCAAAATTATGGATAGTTTTGAAATAAATAAAATAATAGCCGCAGTCCTTCTAACGGCCCTAATTGTTATTGGTATTGGAAAATTCACAGACATATTATTCCACGTAGAGAAACCTGAGCAAACGGCCTATAAAGTTGAAGGATTAGAAGTTGCCTCAACTAGCAGCACGACCGAGTCTTCAGAAAAGGTTCCAGAAGTAGTAGACATAAAAGCTTTATTGGCTATGGGAGACTTAGCGCACGGAGAAAAAGTATTTAAAAAATGTAGTGCTTGTCACATGATTGCAGCTGGTGGAAAAAACATGATAGGTCCAAATTTATGGAATGTGATTGGAAGAACAGCCGGTTCAGTTAGTGATTATAAATATTCTAAAGCAATGGTTGCTTACGCGAAAGAATGGTCTTTTGAGGAAATGAATAGTTACTTAATTAAACCGCAAGCATATATTAAAGGAACTAAAATGGCTTTTGCCGGACTTAGAAAAGAAAAAGACAGAGCGTCAGTTATTTTATATATGAATTCAAAAGGTGATAATCCAAAACCTTTACCCTAATCGATACACCATTTAATAATACTTTTTTGAGCATGCACTCTATTTAGTGCTTGTCTCCAAACTACAGATTGGTTTCCATCTATTACTTCATTTGTAACCTCTTCTCCTCTTCCTACTGGAAGGCAGTGCATAAACACAGCATCTGAATTAGCTTTGCTCATTAATTTCTTATTAACCTGGTAAGGTTTTAAAGTTTTCTTTTTAGAAACTTTATTTACTT
This sequence comes from uncultured Pelagibacteraceae bacterium, assembly GCA_902624495.1. Lineage (GTDB taxonomy): Bacteria > Pseudomonadota > Alphaproteobacteria > Pelagibacterales > Pelagibacteraceae > Pelagilacustribacter. The sequence continues at coordinate 10,941 of CACNYH010000016.1, forward strand.
TATCATTCATTGAAACCCATTTGTCAGTCATTACACAATCAGCGCCTGTAGCCGCTTCTAAAGGTTTTGAAGTAATTGTTAATTTTACTTTCTCCTTTTTCGCAAACTTCAATATACTCTTATTTGGAGAATATTTTTTTGGACAACCAATATTAAGTTTAAAATTAAATTTCCCAGCAGCTTCTATCAAGGAATTTGACATATTATTATTACCATCTCCAATCCAAGTAACAGTTTTACCTTCAATAGAACCATTGCTTTCTTCATAAGTAAGAATATCAGACATAATTTGACATGGATGGCTCACGTCTGAAAGGCCATTAATAATTGGGATATCTAAATGCTTTCCGAATTCCTCTAAATTTTTGTGAGATGAAGTTCTCAACATAACGATGTCTACATACTCCGACAGAACTTTAGCTGTATCTTTTAAAGTTTCCTCTCCCTTGCCGTAATGTATGCCATCTGGATTTAAAATAATTGATGATCCTCCTAGTTGTTTAACAGCGATGTCAAATGACATTCTTGTTCTTGTTGAGGGTTTCTCAAAAATCATAGCCATCGACTTGCCCTCAAAAGGCTTATCTTTATCAGGCGCAGATTTATTTAATCCAGATCTATTTTGTTTTCTCTTCTTTGCTTCTTCAATAATCGCTCTAAGCTCTACTGAAGAACAGTCAGAGATATTTATAAAGTTTTTCATTTAAAATTTTTTGCAAACTTTCTCTATTATTTTTAAACCTAAGTTTATTTCGTTCTTTGTTACATTTAAAGGAGGCAAAAGTCTGACAACATTTTCAGCAGCTCTTACTGTTAATAAATTATTATCTAAAAGTTTTTGAATAAATTTAGCTTGATTTACATGAAGACAAAGTCCAACGAGCAGTCCTTTACCTCTAACTTCTTTAATAACTTTGGGATACTTATTTTTAATTTTATCAAGTTGATTTATAAAATATTTTCCATTTTTACTTACATTGTTTAAAAAACCTTTTTTAAACATTATATCCATCACCGCATTTCCAGCGCTCATCGCTAGTGGGTTTCCACCAAATGTTGATCCATGAGTTCCCGGCTTCATCCCTGATGCTACTTTTTTATTTACTAAAACTGCACCTATCGGAAAACCACCGCCAATACCTTTTGCTATTGGTACAATATCAGGTTTTATTTTTGCATATTCAAAAGCAAAAAATTTACCGCTTCTTCCAATTCCACATTGAACTTCATCAAGGATTAATAAAATTTTTTTCTTGTTACATAGTTTTCTTAAGCCTTTGAGACAAAAATCTGGAATAACTTTAATGCCTCCTTCTCCCATGATTGTCTCAACCATGATAGCAGCGGTTCTGCTGGTTATCGCTTTTTCTAAACCTTTGTGATCGCCGAAATTAAAATGATCAAAGCCGTCTACTTTAGGTTTAAAACCCTCAATCGCTTTTTTACTGTTGCTGGCAAAAATGGCAGCGATAGTTCTTCCATGGAAACTGTTATTAATACAAAGAACTCTATTTTTTCTTGGTTGACCTTTTGAATAAAAATATCTTCTAGCAAATTTTATAGCTGCCTCTGTTGCTTCAGCGCCAGAATTTTGAAAAGTTACATAATCTGCAAATGTTTTTTGGGCTAATCTTTTTGCCAATCTCTCTTGCTCAGGGATAGTGAAAACGTTTGAAACGTGCCATATTTTTTTAGATTGTTTATTGATAGATCTTATTAAATAGTCGTTAGCATGACCAAGGCAATTTACAGCAATTCCTTGAACGAAATCTAAATATTTCTTTCCATTTGTTGTATATAAGAAACTTCCTTTTCCCTTGGAAAAAGAGATTTTCGTTCTGTTATAAGTATTTAAAATTTTACTCATGATTTTATTTTATAGCCTTTTTTATACAATAAATAACAAACAAGCCAGCTAACAAAGCTTAAAGCAGTTAAATATACCAACCCAATAGAGATTGAACCGTCTGAAGTGCCAATAAAACTATATCTAAAACCATCAATCATATAAAAAAACGGATTAACTTTACTTACTGCTTGCAAAAAGTCAGGGAGTCTCTCTATTGAATAAAAAGTGCCTGATAAGAAAGATAATGGAACTATTACAAAATTAGTAACTGTTGCCATATGATCGAATTTTTCAGCCCATAATCCAGCAATTATACCAATATTTCCTAAAACAAAAGATGAAAGCAAGGTGAATGCTATAAGCGTTAAATAATTTTTAATTTCAATATCTATAATTAATTTAAATACAATAATTGAAACTATTCCAATTAATACACTTCTTGTTACAGCCGCAAGAGAAATAGAAATTGTAACTTCTCCAGCAGACAAGGGAGCAAATAATAAATCAACTATGGTTCCATCAATTTTTTTAATCATAAAAGATGAAGAAGAATGAGAAAAAGATTGTTGAATTACCTGCATAGAAATCAACCCTGGCGCTAAAAAAGTAATAAAAGGTACACCAAGAACATCTCCTCTATCAGCACCAATGGCTAAAGATAAAACAAGCAAAAAGAGTAAAGATGAAATTAGTGGAGAAAAAATAGTTTGTATCCACACAATTAAGAATCTAAGAACTTCTTTTTTATATAAAGTCCACGTTCCGTACCAATTAACTAATCCAAATCTTCTTTTTCCAATTTTATATTTTTTCGAAATTTCAACCATTGATAGTCTTATAACCTGTTATTAAAAAAACTGTGCAAAACTAAATCTACTCACAGCTTTAATGCGTTTTAATGTTTTAAACCCCAATATTATGCCCTAAGTTTTTAATAATTACTAAATATTGTAATTATATACTATGAGTTGGACAGAAGAAAAAGTCGCTAAATTAAAAGAACTCTGGTCTAAAGGGCATACTGCAAGTCAGATAGCCGAAGCATTAGGTGACACAACTAGAAACGCAGTAATTGGAAAAGCTCATAGGTTAAATTTAGAAGCTAGAGCCCCTTCCAAGCAATCTAATTCACCTAGAACCAATGATAATAAGCAGATTAGAAGAGGACCCGCACCGACATCAAGAAAAGCTAAATTTCAATCAATTTTATTAGATAAAAACTTCGAGCCAGAGAACCCTAAATCTTTAGAAGAGCTTACAGATGAAACTTGCAAGTGGCCTATCGGTCATCCTAATGAGGAAAAATTCTATTTTTGCGGTAGAAAGCCTGAAGGAGATTTTCCTTATTGCAAACTTCATGTTTTGTATGCCTTTCAACCTAAAAATCAAAAAGACGATGATCTTGGCGATGAGATTCCAGAATTTATCGAGAAAAAAGTTAAAGCCTCAGGGTAATTCAAGCATTAATGGAATTTATTAAAAAATACCTTAAGTGGTTAAGTACTTTTTTAGTCTTAACGGGAATACTATTAACTAACTTAAATATTTATCCAGTAAATATAATGTTCCATGGTGCAGGAGTTGTAGGTTGGACGATAGCTGGTTTTTTATCAAAAGATAAAGCTATTCTTACAAACTTCGGATTACAAATTCCTTTATTTTTAATAGGGTTTTATCAAATTATATTTCATTAAATAACCCCGTGAAATTAAGCTGTGAAATTTAATTATATAAGATAATTTGTGGATCAAATTTTTAAAATTTGATTTTCAAAAAAAAATTTTTATAAACGATCCAAGACCCAAATCAAAAAAAAAAATAAATTTTCCCAGTAGACAAACTTTTTTAGAAAGTTATAAAGTGAATCATCTTATGGATATAAGTTTAGTATATACAATAATTGGTTTCGGTCTTGCTGGTTACAGTGTAATAGCAAATGACTCTATACAAACTTTAGGGACATTTATTGCATCTAAGAAAAAGTGGTTTGCTTGGTATATTCTAGCGGGATCAGCTTCATTAGTTATGATTTTTGCCCTATCTTGGGGATGGTATAATTATGATGGAGATATTTCTTATGGCAGGTTAACGAGAATTCCATATCAAGAAATTCAGTGGTACCACGCTGTTGCACCAGCTATTCTTTTATTATTAACAAGAATTGGAATTCCAGTTTCGACTACTTTTTTAGTTCTGTCTGCATTTGCTTCAACAATTGTTTTGGAAAAAATGCTTGTAAAAAGTATTGTTGGCTACGGTATTGCAGCCACAGTTGCCTACATATGCTGGATTGTAGTTTCCAAATTTATCAATGAAAAACTCGATGAGGTAAAAGGAGATACATGGATTTCTTTTTGGCGTAATTCAGTTTGGGTAACATCTGGATGGTTATGGTGGGTTTGGTTATCTCACGACGTTGCTAATATTGCGGTATTTCTACCGAGGCAGTTGGATCTAACATTGTTATTAATTGTTATGGCGTATTTTACAGCCTTACTATTTTATATCTTTTATATTCACGGAGGGCCAATTCAAAAAGTTGTATTAGAAAAAACTGGGACTAGATACGCGAGATCAGCAACAATTATAAATGTAATCTATGCAGCAGTTTTGTACTATTTTAAAGAGTTAAATGATTTACCAATGTCGACAACATGGGTGTTTGTAGGTTTATTGTGTGGAAGGGAGCTAGCTATTTCAACAATGAACAAAGAATATAAATTCAAATATGTGTTCCCATTAATTGGTAAGGATTTTGTAAAAATGTTTTTTGGTTTAAGTGTTTCGGTGGCAATAGTTCTAGTGATACACTATTTCATTATTCCACGAGGACTATTTTAGTTATCTTTGTTTTTATCTTGAATTTTATCGTATAAGTCTTTCAAATCTTTTTCGGACAAATCTTTTCTTTTTAATTCATCTAAAATATCTTCATCCTCTTGCTTGAGTTTCTCTTTTCTTTGTTCTTCTTTAACCTCACCTCTAGCATCAAACCCTGCTTTAATAAATTTGGCTGATACAAGAATAACAATGATAGCAATGATACCAGCTAGTGATAAAAACAATAAAGTCATTACTGCGTTATACCTGATATTTGATGATGTGTTAAATGAGTTTCGTTAGTATGTAAATTTGTAGCAGTAGAATTAAGAAAGGCAAAATAGTTCTAATAAGCTCCATTGTATGGTTATATTCATCAAGTTTTCTCTCTAACCAGTTTCTTTGATATTTTTTTTTTGCCATGAGATTATTTACACGATGATAAATATTTTTTCAAGTTTTCAGGCTTAAAACCAAGAGATATTTTTAGATTTACAAATTTCTTGAACCTTTTTTGGATAGTCAGTGATAATTCCATCAACTCCGTACTCGATCATTCTAATAATATCTTGATCTCTGTTCACCGTCCAAACACAAGTAGCTAAACCATGTTTGTGTGCTAATTCTACATTTTGTTTAGTCACATCACGGTAGAAAACACTCCATACATGTCCCTCTAATGATTTAATAATATTTGGTAATAAAAATAATTCTTCCATTGGGTAATTTTTAACCATCCAGGGAGAGTTCTCATAAATATTCTTTTTCGTTATTGAAAGACCTTGTTGCAGAGTAATAAATCCTCTTAAAATATTTGGATTTTGTTTTTTAAGGGCGTAAAGAATTCTAAAATCATAAGAAGTGATTAAAGTTCTATCCTCAAGATTAAAGTCTTTTATATCTTTAAGGATTAAAGAAACCATTTTCTCTGGATCTGGTGTTACATTTTCTTGGGTAGGGGTTGATTTAATTTCTAGATTTAAGAATACATCTTTATATTTATCTTCCGTCACTAATTTAAAGAAATCAGTTAATTTTGGTATTTTTTCTCCTGTAATAGGTTTTTGATTTTTAAATCTTTTTGCGTACTTTGTTTCGGGTTTTATACTTCCAATACTAAACTTACTAATTTCATCATAAGTCAGTTCTACTAATTTCATACTTTTATCTGTGATCCAGTTTCCTGAAGCATCTTTAACTAAATCAGGATTTAATCTGTAATCATGAAATATAGTTGGAATATTATCTTTTGAAATTACAACATCGAACTCAACAGCTTTAATACCAAGATCAAAAGTATATTTAAAACCAGATATTGAGTTTTCAACAATATCACCTCTAGCTCCTCTGTGGCCATATATTCTTATGTAATTAGGTTTCGTTAAAAATGGATTGATCAATTAATCCTCAAGTCAGTATTAGTATCAAACAGGTGTAGTTTGTCATTTTGAATGGCAAGATTAATATTTTTTCCAATAGTATCTTCTTTAACAACACCTGAGATACTTGCAACTAAAATTTCATTACTATTTTCAAGTTTACCATGAATAAGTGTGTTGGCTCCGATTAATTCTACAAGTTCAACTTTTAACTTGATTGGACCATTTTGGTCTAATTCAAAATCTTCAGGTCGCATACCTATATTAACAGGTCCATTAAATTTTGAATTCACTGAAAGCGAAGCTTTGTTTGCCAAAATCAATTTGTTACCTTTGCAATTACCTTTTAAAATATTCATTGCAGGACTTCCGATAAATTGAGCCGTGAATAAAGTTTTAGGTTTTGTATAAACTTCTAAAGGTGTTCCAATATGTTCTACATTACCTTCATTCATTACAATCATTCGATCAGCTAAAGTCATCGCTTCAACTTGATCATGTGTTACATAAAGAGAAGTAGTTTTTAATTGAGTTTGAAGTTTTTTAATCTCTAATCTCATTTGAACCCTCAATTTGGCATCAAGGTTTGATAAGGGTTCATCAAATAAAAAAGCTACAGGATTTCTTACAATCGCTCTTCCCATAGCAACTCTTTGTCTTTGTCCACCAGATAATTGATTAGGTTTTCTTTCTAACAATTCTCCAAGCTCTAAAATTTCAGCAGCTTTTTGAACTCTAGACTCAATT
>CACNYH010000017.1 GCA_902624495.1 uncultured Pelagibacteraceae bacterium
CTTGCGATGCCTTGGATAGCCACTGGTGTATTCGTTTATCAGTCATTTATTTCAGACTCTAAAATGTGGAATATTTACACAATACCAAAAGCATTTATGGTTTATTCATTAGCTTCTATAGTAACTTTATTTTTCTCAGGTTTTTTAGTTGACAAATTTACAAGTAGAAAATTAATCCCAATTATGAATGTACCTCTGTTAATAGCTATGTTTGTACTATTTTATTACCAACATGAAATGTCAGCATTTGTTTTTTTAGGTTTAGTAGGTATTTCAAATGGATTAGCTAACGTGCTTGGGTCATCTACTTGGGCAGAAATATATGGAGTAAAATTTATTGGATCTATCAAAGCCTTGACCACAGCTTTTATGGTATTTTCAACAGCTTTTGGAACAGCAGTATTTGGTTTAATGATCGACAATGGTTTTTCAATTGAAAATATTGCTTTTGTATCAGGTATATACATAGTTATTTCGTTATTTCTTTTAATATTAATAAGAAATAAGCTTGAACCTATTAAGCTTAGAAAATAATTGATTTCTTAGTGTTATTTGAATATACACTCAGCATCATGGCAAGAATTACCGTAGAAGACTGTCTAGAAAAAGTTGATAATCAATATGATCTAGTTTTATTAGCTAAAGAAAGAACAGTTCAATTAAATGCTGGTGCTCCAATGTTAGTTGAAGAGGATAATGACAAACGAACAATTATATCATTAAGAGAAATTGGAGATGGAAAAATAGATGTTAAGGAAGTTGAAGCTAACGCGATTAAAAGATTAAGAAAAGAGCCAGACGAATCTGAAGAACAAGAGGAAATCGAAGAGGAGACTAACGACGATTTTGAAAATTTATATAAAGGGCAGGTTTCTAAAAGTGGTGTAGCTATATTACCTTCAAAAAGAACAAGAAGAATTCCTGAAGTAAAAAAACCTAGCTTAGCTGACGAAGCCCTTTCAGAGCTAAAAGCAGAGCAACCAGAGATTAAAGAAGAAAACTTAGACACAGAGGAAGCTCCTCTTGAACTAAGCGAAGAAGTTCCATCAGAAGAAAATAAATCAGAGTAGATTATGAAGAAAACTGTTTCAGTTGCGCCTATGATGGATTGCACTGATAAACACGAAATTTATTTTTTAAGTCTTATAAGCAAAAACATACATTTGTATACCGAGATGATTGTTGCTAATGCAATTATAAGAGGGGATAAAACTAAACTACTTTCGTTTAAAAAAATAAATAATCCAGTGACACTTCAAGTTGGTGGGTCGAATCCAAATGAATTAGCCGAAGCATGTAAGATTTCTGAAGACTACGGATATAAAGAAATAAATTTAAATTTGGGTTGTCCAAGTAAAAAAGTACAAAAAAATAAATTTGGCGCATGTCTTATGCAAGAACCAGATCTTGTAGCTAAATGTATTGAAGCAATGGCTAAAGCATCAAAATTACCTGTAACAATAAAAACTAGAATTGGTTACAACGATGTAGAAAATTTCAAATTCTTAAAATCTTTTATTCAAACTACTAAGGATGCAGGCTCAAAAAAATTTATAATTCACGCAAGAAAAGCTTTACTTAAAAAACTCACTCCAAAAGAAAACTTAAATATTCCACCTTTAAAATATGATTTTGTTTATAAATTGAAAGATTATTTTAAAGATGATGAAATAATCATTAATGGGGGAGTAAAAACAACAGAGGAAATAAAAAAACATTTAACAATAGTAGATGGTGTGATGATAGGCAGAGCTATATATCATTCACCTTATTTTTTGGCGGATATTGAAAGAGAAATTTTTAAAAATGAAAATGTACCAACAAGAACAGAAGTTATGGAAAATCTAATTCCTTATATTCAAGATCAAACATCAAAAGGGGTACAATTAAATCATATTATGAGACATACGGTAGGTTTGTTTCATGGACAAAATGGATCAAAAACTTGGAAACAATATCTTTCTAAAAATATGTGTATAAGAGATGCAGATTTGCAAAAAGTGAATCATATTATGGATCAAGTAAGAAAAAATAATCCTGTTTCTTTAGAGAGATAGTTTTGGATATCCTTTCTCAATCAGAAATAATTTATTTAGTTTTAATAATGATTGCTACAGCAATACCTGCAGGGTTTGCTGCTGGACTTTTTGGTATTGGGGGAGGGTTAGTAACAGTCCCTATTTTGTTTTATATATTTAGCTTTTCCGGAATAGAAACGGCTTATGTCATGCATTTAGCAGTAGGAACTTCATTTGGAATTATTATACCAACCTCAACAGTTTCCGTACTAACCCACCATCAACATAAAGCTGTAGATTTTAGTATTGTTAAAGGTTTTGGGTTTTTTGTTGCTACTGGAGTAATTCTAGGAACAATTTTCGCTGCAAGCTTAGAAACAAAACCTTTGATACTATTTTTTACAATAATTGTTTATGTTCTAGCGTTTTACTTACTATTCTTAAAAGAAAAAGAAACAAATATAGAAATCAAAATAGGGTTATTTTCGAAAGCAATTTCAGGAATTGTAAGCGGTTTTATTTCTGCACCAATGGGCATTGGTGGAGCTGTAATGAATGTTCCAATTTTAAAATTTTTTGGTTATCCAATAAATAAAGCCATTGGAAGTGCGGCTGCGATCGGGTTTATTATTGCTTTATTTGGTGCAGGGGGTTTTTTAATTTCAGGCTCATACTTGGAGGCTAATTTACCATTAAGCATTGGTTTTTTGAATATTCCAGCCTTTTTAGTTTTTTTTCCTATTACTGCTTACATGGCGAGACTTGGAGCAAAAGCTAGCCATAGGGTTGATAAAATGAGAATGACTAAATATTTTGGATTGTTCCTTATAGTTATTGGAACCAGATTCTTGTACGAATATTTTAAACTTTAGATTTTTTGATCGTAGTCTCCGATCTTTCCAGTTTTTTGCAAAAGATCATCTATAAATTCGAAAATTTTTTTCTTACTTTCATTTGATTTAGTACTTTCAGACACAATCACTAAAGATGGCTTATTAGATGATGCTCTTATTAAACCCCATGATCCATCTTCAAGAGAAAATCTCACTCCATTAACTGTCAATACTTCAGAAATACTTTGATTATCGATCTTAATACCTTCATCTTTTAATTTCTTTACCTCTTTTACCATTTCATCAACTACTTTATACTTCTCCTCATCCTTACAATAAGGAGCCATCGTCGGGGTTTGATAAGTTACAGGCAGAGATCTAATAATTTCACTCATTTTTTTGTTTTGATCTACGATAAGGCGGCAAACTTGTATTGCTGAATTTATTCCATCATCATATCCATAACCCAAAGGTTGATTAAAGAAAAAATGTCCACTCTTTTCAAAACCTGCTAATGCATTTTCTTTATTTACTTTCCTTTTGATATGCGAATGTCCAGTTTTCCAATATATAGTTTCACATCCGTTTTCTTGCAAGATTGTATCATTTTTAAATAGTCCAGTTGATTTAACATCAACTATAAATTTTGAATTTTTATGTTTACTTGAAAGATTTCTTGCAATTAGTAAACCAATTTTATCCGAGAATATTTCATTCCCCTCTTCATCTATTACTCCACATCTATCACCATCCCCATCAAAACCAAATCCAATATCGGCTTTATTATCTTTTACAGCTTTAGCTATAGCATGTAGCATTTCAAGATCCTCAGGATTTGGGTTATATTTAGGAAAGGACCAATCTAAGTTACAATCTAACTCTATGACCTCGCATCCAATGCCTTTTAAAATTTCTGGAGCAAATATTCCTGCTGTACCGTTACCACAAGCAACTACTGCTTTTATTTTTTTATTTATCTTATTTTTTTTAATTAAATCTTGAATATATACTTTTTTAAAATCATCAATTTTTTTTAATGATCCTTTTCCATCTAAAAAATTGTTATTTAAAGTAATATCTTTTAAGTTTGCCATTTCCTCCGGTGCATGTGTTAAACCTTTTTGAATACCCATTTTTACACCTGTCCAACCATTCTCATTATGGCTAGCAGTTACCATAGCTATGGCATCTGAGTTTAAATTAAACTGAGCAAAATAAACCATTGGAGAAAGAGATAATCCTATATCCTCAACATTGCATCCAGTTGAAATTAAACCATCTGAAAGAGCTTTTTTAATTTTTTCACTATAAGATCTATAATCATGACCAACAATTACCCTTGGATTTTTTATTTTAGTGCTTTGAATAATTTGAGTTCCAAGGCCTTTGCCTAAATTAGTGATTCCCTCAATATCGATATCTTTTTCAAAGACCCACCTGGCGTCATACTCTCTAAAACCGTTAGGATTGATTTTCATTTGTTATAAATACTAGAGAATATAGGCATTTGTTATTAAATGTTTATTAACAAAACTTTCCACTTGCAAAATTAATTAAATGTTCTTATAATGTTCTATTGATTTCAGTGTTATATAGTATATTAACATATCTGTAACACAACATGTAGTTGTTTTGTTAACAAATCGACTAAAAACAAGGAAAATATGAATAAAAGCGTATCATTGGCAATAGAGAAAGCTGTCGGCTCAATAAACCAAAAAAACCAAAACGAACTAAAGAACAACGGTCCTAAAAAGCCTGATTTATTTTCTTTATCCGGAGAGACCGAATTATTTCAAAACGAAAAGGGCATCACTATCAAGATTGATAGATCGAGAGATGAAAATTTAACTGATTTTGGAAAAGCTACATTAACAGACAGGTATTTAGGTCAGAGCGAAAGTTTTCAAGATTTATTTGCTAGAGTTGCAAGTGTTTACGCTGATGATAATTTACACGCACAAAGAATTTACAATTACATAAGCAATTTATGGTTCATGCCTGCTACACCTGTTTTATCTAACGGTGGTACAGAAAGAGGATTGCCAATTTCATGTTTTTTAAATGAGGCTAGCGACAGTCTTGAAGGAATTACAAATCTTTGGGAAGAAAATGTCTGGCTTGCAGCTAGAGGTGGAGGTATCGGAAGCTATTGGGGCAATCTAAGATCAATTGGAGAAAAAATTGGAAAAGTTGGAAAAACTTCTGGAATAATTCCATTCATCAAAGTTATGGACTCTTTAACTTTGGCAATAAGTCAAGGTTCTTTAAGAAGAGGTTCAGCTGCTTGTTATTTACAAATTGATCATCCTGAAATTGAGGAGTTTATTGAAATGAGAAGACCGACTGGTGGAGATGTTAACAGAAGATCGTTAAATTTACATCATGGAGTTTTAGTAACCGATGAATTTATGAGAGCAGTAGAAACAGGTGGTCAATGGGCACTAAGAAGTCCTTATGATGGATCTGTTCAACAAACTATATCAGCAAGAAATTTATGGATTAGATTATTGACTGCAAGAATAGAAACAGGTGAGCCTTACATTATTTATATTGATACAGTCAATAGACAAATTCCTCAACACCACAAACTTGCCGGGTTAAAAGTTAAAACATCTAATCTTTGCAGTGAAATTACATTACCAACCGGAGTTGACAACGAGGGAAATCAAAGAACAGCTGTTTGTTGTTTATCGTCGCTAAACCTGGACACCTACGATCAGTGGAAAGATGATCCTCAATTTGTAGAAGACGTAATGAGATTTTTAGATAATGTTATGAGCGATTTTATTAACAGAGCCCCTGATGAATTTGCTCACGCAAAATATTCAGCAATGCGAGAGAGGAGTGTTGGTCTTGGAGTTATGGGATTACATTCGTACTTCCAACAAAAAAATATTCCTTTTGGATCAGTAATGAGTAAAGTTTGGAATAAAAAAATATTCCAAAACATTCAAGAAAAAGTTGATGAAGCTTCAAAGACATTAGCTGACGAAAGAGGATCGTGTCCAGATGCAGCAGAGTACGGAATGAAGGAGAGATTTTCAAATAAAACTGCAATAGCTCCAACAGCTTCTATATCAATTATTTGTGGCGGGTCCTCACCAGGAATAGAGCCTATTGCAGCTAATAGCTACACTCATAAAACGCTTTCAGGTTCATTTAATGTAAGAAATAAATATCTAAAAAAAGTACTTCAAAAATATAACAAGGATACAGACGAAGTTTGGTCAAGCATTACTACAAACCAAGGATCTGTATCTCATTTAAATTTTTTAACTGCGAATGAAAAAGATACTTTTAAAACTGCTTTTGAAATCGATCAAAGATGGATCGTTGAGCTAGGCGCAGATAGAACGCCTCACATATCACAAGCACAATCAGTAAATATTTTCGTACCCGCAGATATACATAAAAAAGAACTTCACGATATTCATTTTCAAGCGTGGAAAAAAGGTTTGAAAAGCCTTTATTACTGTAGATCCAAATCAATCCAGAGAGCTGAAAATGTTAACAATGGATCTTCAACAGATGTGACAAAAAATGTTTACTCTGGAAAACAAGAATCAAATAATAAAAGCAATAACTATGAGGAGTGTTTATCATGTCAGTAGCAGAAAAAACTAAATCAACAATTATTCAGCCTAATAAAATGGGTTTATTAGTAGAAAACCCAGTTTACAAACCCTTTAGATATCCATGGTGTTACGATGCCTGGTTAACTCAACAACGAATTCATTGGTTACCAGAAGAGGTGCCATTAGGAGACGATGTAAGAGATTGGCAAAAAAATCTTTCAGTAGAAGAAAAAAATCTTTTAACTCACATATTTAGGTTTTTTACCCAAGCAGATGTTGAAGTAAATAATTGCTATTTAAGACACTACACAACAGTGTTTAAACCTACAGAAGTTTTAATGATGATGACAGCCTTTGCAGCAATGGAAACAGTTCATATCGCTGCTTATTCTCATCTATTAGATACAATCGGTATGCCAGAGACAGAGTACTCAGCTTTCTTACAGTACAAAGAAATGAAAGATAAGTACGATTATATGCAAGGCTTTGATGTTAAATCTAAACATAACATCGCAATGACAATGGCAGTGTTTTCAGCTTTCACTGAAGGCTTACAATTATTTGCAAGCTTTGCGATTTTATTAAACTTTCCAAGATTTAATAAGATGAAAGGAATGGGGCAAATAGTAACCTGGTCAGTTAGAGATGAAACTTTGCACTGTAACTCTATGATTAGACTTTTTAGGGATTTTATTAAAGAGGAACCGCAAATTTGGAATGATAAATTAAAAAATGAAATTTATGAAGCTTGCAAAACTATTGTTCACCATGAAGATGCATTTATCGATCTTGCTTTTCAAATGGGCCCAATGCAAGGTTTAACAGCTGATGAAGTTAAACAGTACATCAGATTTATTGGTAACAGAAGATTGGAGCAACTAGGTCTAGAGCCAATATACGACGTTAAGAAAAATCCATTAACATGGTTGGACACAATGCTTAACGGAGTAGAGCACATGAACTTTTTTGAAGGAAGAGCTACAGAATATTCTAAAGCTTCGACACAAGGTACATGGGGCGAAGTTTTTGCTTAATATTTGCAGATAAAATATAAAAGTTATTGGAGAAAATCTGGCTTAAAAGGAAAATGGGGAAACATTTTTCTTGAGAGACTTTCAAATTACAATCCGAAAAATGTTCTAGAGATAGGTGTTTTTTGTGGCGTGACTGCAAAAAATACCTGCGATTTTTTATATAAGTCTAATGGAAATAATTTTACGTACACAGGGATAGATTTATTTGGAAGCAATCAGAACGATGAAAGAGATGAGATAAAACCTAATTTTTTAAAAGATCAGAAATTTTCTAATCCGTTAAAAAATATTTATTATAATTATATTCTAAAAGAAAATTTAAACTCAATTGAAAGTGTTCAAAAACTTCTGCAGGAATATAATCAAAACATAAAGCTAATTGCTGGCGATACCAATAAGGTTTTAAAAGAAATAGATTTACGAAAAATTGATTTCGTCTTCCTTGATGGGGGACATAGTTACGAAACTGTAATTAATGATCTCATGATTTTATACGGAAGTATGAAAGATCAAAAGAAAGTTATTCTATGTGATGATTATGGTAAAGAAAGTTATATTTCAGAAGTAGAAAAAGCAATTAACGATTTCACCAAAAAAAATAATCTTAAATTAAATTTAATAGAAAATAGGTTTGCAGAAATAATTACTTAACAACCCTTAAATGATGCGTATATACTCTGTAAAAGTTCAGAGTACATACCCTTACCTTTATCTAAAGTTGCACCTAAAGGATCTAAAACACCAGTTTTAATTTTAGTGTCTTTCGCTATTGATTTAATAATTGCCGGATTGAATTGTGGTTCTGAAAAAAGACAATTTACTTTTTCATGTTCTATAACCTCTCTGATTTCAGACAATTGTTCAGCACCCGGTAAGACATCCGGATTTATTGTTAAAGCTCCAAGAACTTTAATACCAAATCTATTTTCAAAATATTGGTAAGCATCGTGGAAAACAACAAATCTTAAATTACCTTTAAGATCGCTTTTAATATTTTTTGTTAAATTATCTAATTCAGACTGAGCTTTTTTAGAATTTGCTTTATATTTAGGGCTGTTATCTGGATCTAATTTAACTAATTGATTTTCGATTTCTTTAACAATTACTTTAGCATTCATTGGATCTAGCCAAACATGTGGATCGTGTTCTCCGTGAGCATGTCCTTCATGCCCGTGATCATCATGTTTAGCTTTTTTATGACCGTGATCATCGTGTTTTTTCTCTTTATGTCCATGTGCGTGATCGTCATGTTTCTTTTCTTTATGACCGTGTCCATGATCATCATGGCCTTCAAATATATTTTTTTCTCTAAATTTAAGTTTTTTAATTCCACTCAAATCCATTATTTCAATATTTACTGCTTTCTTAGCAATGGTGTTTAATGGTTTTTCTAGAAAAGCCTCTAAATCTTCACCAACCCAAATTATTAGATCTGCATTTTCAATCATTTTTGCGTGAGAGGGTTTTAAACTAAATCCATGGGGAGAATTGTAACCATCAATTATTACATCAGGTTTTCCAACACCATCCATAACGTAACTAACCAAGGAATGTATTGGCTTAATTGATGCAACAACTTTTACCTCAGCTTTAGATATTGAAAGAGTTGCTAAAAGTGCAATGAATACATATGAAATTAATTTAAGTATTTTATTCATAATATGTTATAAAGTAACAGAGTGTTATAATATAACATTTAATATTGCAAGGATTAAAATTGTGAATAAAATAAAATCAGAGTCTCTAATTAAAGTAGACAATGTGGGTCTATTTAAAAACGATAAATGGCTAGTAAAGGGAGTTTCCTTAGAGGTCAATAGGGGAGAAATCGTTACATTAATTGGACCTAATGGTTCAGGAAAAACTACAACAGCAAAAATCGCTCTTGGTATTTATAAGAACATCGAAGGAAAAGTTTTAAGATTTACTGAAAAAGTTGGCTATGTCCCTCAAAAAATCTCTATCGATTGGACATTACCAATTAGAGTAGTTGATTTTATGTTACTCACACAAAATCTAAGCGATAAGGAAATAATAGATGCTTTAAAATTAACTGGAGTTGAGCATCTTAAAAATAATAATTTAAGTAATTTATCTGGAGGTGAATTTCAAAGAGTTTTAATTGCAAGAGCAATTGCAAAAAATCCAGATCTTTTAGTGTTGGATGAACCAGTTCAAGGTGTAGATTTTAAAGGTGAGATCTCTCTTTACGAATTAATTAAAGAAATCTCAGATAAAGTTAATTGCGGAATTTTATTAATATCTCATGACTTACATGTCGTTATGTCTTCTACAGATTACGTTGTTTGTCTCAACGGCCACGTTTGTTGCTCTGGAACACCTCAATCTGTAGCTAACAACAATAAATATCAAGAACTGTTTGGAGACCGCGCTTCAACAATTTTATCTGTATATGAACACAAACACGATCATACTCACTCAGCTGATGGAACTATAAAGAGGAAACAATAGATGTTTGATGATTTTTTTATAAGGGCTTTAATTGCCGGAATTGGAATTGCATTAGTCACTGGACCTCTTGGATGTTTTATAATTTGGAGAAGATTATCTTTTTTTGGTGATACATTATCTCACTCTGCACTTCTTGGGGTAACTATAGCTTTCTTTTTTGAATTAAACATAGCATTTTCAGTTTTTTTAATTTCATCAGCGATCGCACTAATACTTTTAAAACTTCAAAAAACCACAAAATTACCTGGAGACGCATTATTAGGTTTATTAGCACATTCATCTCTTGCAGTTGGTTTAGTTGTAATTGGTTTTCTTACTACGATCCGATTTGATATAATGGGACTGTTATTTGGCGACATCTTAGCAGTGAATGAAATAGATCTATTAATAATTTGGATCGGTGGAGCACTAATCTTATTTATACTGAAATACATTTGGAAACCTTTGTTTGCCTCAACCGTTAATCATGAACTAGCTGAAGCTGAAGGCATGAACCCTGATAAAGTCAATGCAATTTTTACAGTTTTATTAGCAGCGATAATTGCAATATCAATTAAAATTGTAGGTCTTCTTTTGATAACAGGGATGTTAATTATGCCAGCTGCAATGGCAAGAAACGTTTCTAATAATCCAACGCAGATGGTTAAGTTATCAATTATAGGAGGTTTATTATCTGTAATAATTGGTTTGTTTTCATCTTTAGAAATTAACACCCCTTCAGGACCTTCAATAATAACAGCTGCTTTAGTTTTATTTTGTTTTACACTTATTAAGATCAAAAATTATTCTGAATTGAAAAAATGATATTAAATTGGTAATTTATATTTATGGCACAAGCACAAATACTTTCTAGAAATCAACAAATTGTTTTAGATATTATTGAAAAAGCAAAAGGTCCTCTAAAAGCTTATTCCATACTTTTTAATGTACAAAAAAAAGGAATTAACGCACCTCAACAAATTTATCGAGCTTTAGATAAGTTGATTGAAATGGGTAAAATTCATAAGATTGAAAGCAAAAATGCTTTTGTTGCATGCAGGAGTTCAGATTGTGAAATTTCAAAGGCAACTGCGTTTTCGATTTGTGAGAGTTGTGAAATGGTAGATGAAATCAGTGATGCAAAACTTTCAAAATATATATCTAGTTTTAATCATAAAAAAGGAATGAAATTTAAAAGATTTAATTTAGAATTCTTTGGTTTGTGCAAAAAATGCAAATAAAAGACAAAATAAGCTAATCTTAAAAAATCATAAGCATATCTTCCATAATTCACTTTTTAGTTGAACTACGGTTACATTATTAATCCATACATGTTAAAAAAATTAATGAAATTAGGAGGAAATATGAAATATCTAAAATATTTAGTATCAATAATTACGGCAATGTCTATTAGTAGTGTCGCATTTGCAAACGAGATTAAGATGGGCAGAGCTGATTGGGACACAGGTTATTTCCAAGCCGAAGTCTATAAACAAGCTTTAGAAAAAATGGGCTACAAAGTATCAGGCCCAAAAACAATGAAGCCACAAGTATTCTACGTTGCTGCAGCAACAGGCGATGTAGATTTATGGGTCAATGGTTGGTTTGGCACACATGATGGTTACATCTCAGAGTCGAAAGGTAAAGTTAAACCGGTTGGCCATGTAATGAAAAAAGGTGGATTGCAGGGATACCTAATCGATAAAAAATCAGCTGACAAATTTGGAATTAAAACAGTATTGGATATAAAAAAACACGCCAAAAATTGGGACTCAAATGGCGACGGGAAAGCAGACATGGTAGCTTGCCCTCCAGGTTGGGGATGTGAAAAAGTAATCCAAAAACATTTTGATGAACTTGGTCTTGGTGAATTTATTAATCCAGTTAAGGCAGATTACTCAGCATCTATGGCTGATGTAATTTCAAAATATAAAAATGGTAAGTCAGTGTTGTTTTATACATGGACACCTAACTGGACAGTTGGAACATTAAAGCTTGGGAAAGATGTAGTTTGGATAGAAGTTCCTTACAGCGGTTCTAAAGCAGGAAAGGTTCCTAACGCAACAAAATCTAAAGTTAATTTAGGTTTTGGAGCTGATGATATTAGACCAGCTGCAAACGTTGACTTCTTAAAAGCAAATCCTAAAGTTGAAAAGATGTTAAAAAAAGCATCAATTCCTTTAGCTGACATTGCTGCTCAAAACCTTAAAATGAATAAGGGTGAAAAGAGTGAGAAGGCAATTAAGAAGCACGCTAATGAATGGATAAAAGCAAATCAAAGTACTTTTGATAGCTGGATCAAGTAAAGGTTCAGGTTAATTTTAATGGATTTAAAATTAGCCCCTTCAGATTACGAAATATACATTCCTTTAGGTGAATGGATTGAAGGAAATATTAAAGAGTGGCTATTCGAACAAAGGCCACTCTTTAAAAAAATTTCAGCACCAATAGATACTGTTTTAAATAGTTTAGATTCTCTTTTAAATTTTATTCCTTTTCCGATAATACTTTTTATATTTGTTTTCTTCGCATTCAAAACTAATGGTATAAAGTTTGCAATTTTTTCATTTATAAGTTTATTTTTTATTGATCTTGTTGACCTTTGGTCTGAAAGCATGACAACACTAGCAATGATTTTTACTGCTGTTTTATTTTGTATGCTAATTGGAATTCCTCTTGGCATTGTTGCTTCGAGAAGTAATACTTTTGAAATTATTTTACGCCCAATACTTGATATAATGCAAACGATACCAAGTTTTGTTTATTTAATACCTGTAGTTATGCTTTTTGGAGTTGGTTTAACTCCTGGAGTAGTTGCTACTATTATATTTGCTTTACCACCAATTATTCGATTAACAAATTTAGGCATAAGACAAGTTGGTAAAGGATTTAAAGAAGCAGGATCAAGTTTAGGACTTACAAAATTTTTAATACTAATTAAAATTGAAATTCCTTTATCTTTAAAAACTATAATGGCAGGGGTCAATCAAACATTGATGCTTGCATTATCTATGGTAGTTATTGCCGCTTTAATAGGCGCAGGAGGATTGGGTTTAACAGTATATATTGCTTTAGGAAGACTTGATGTTGGATCTGCAGTTATTGGCGGAACTGGAATTGTAATTTTAGCAATTATTTTAGATAGAATTACACAAAAAATTGTTAAGTCACACTAAAGACTTTAATTTTTCGATATGTTTTGGGGTAATTTCACAACATCCTCCAATAATCTTTGCTCCTTTCCTCTTTAATTTTTTACAAATTTCTAGGAATTTTTTAGGAGTGAGATCTTTTCTTTTTCCAAGCTGAACTTTAGGATTATTAGAGTCAGGTTTCCAACCTGGTGGAATGTGCTCAAAAGCATTGATTTTAAATCCAAATGGTACTTTAAGTTTTTTTGCATCTTTCATCACTTCATTCAAATCCTCAAATGAGACACAAGAAGCCATAATCCCAATAGGTTTATATTTTTGGACTTTCTTTGCCACAGTTATAAATTTTTCACCCGATGGTAATAATCCTTTACTCCTAATGTGTATACCTACTAAAAATTTTTTCTTATATTCTTTAATTGCGCTTAATCCTAATGAACACTCTTTCCAGCTACTCATTACATCTAAGTAAAAAAAATCTACAAATGGATTGAGATATTTTGCCTGGGATCTAAAACCTTCTTTTATAAACTTAAGATCATTTCCAAGATCAGCAAAATAAGTAAAATTTTGAGGCGGAAGACTTCCAGCAATCAAAACTTTTTTTTTAGACATTGCTACAGCTTTTTTTGCCAATTTTCCCGCTAGAATATTAAGATTTTTATATTCTTTGGCTAAATTATTTTCGATAAGTCTTCTTTTTCTACTACCGAAGCTATTTGTTACAATAATTTCTGCTCCGGCTTTTATAAAATCTAAATGCGTTTTGACGACTGTCTTATGGTATTTGCGATTATACAAAGCTGAGGCTCCCCATAGAGTTCCGTGAGGTTTTACTCCACGGTTAAGGAGTTCCTGGCCCATACCCCCATCTAAAATTCTTGTTTGTTGAAAAAAATTATTATCCAGAGACTTCAATTCCAAAAAAAGTAGATATTAAAATAATGATTGCAAAAATAGCGAACCACATAAACCACTGAGATCCTACTTTTATTAAAGATCCTTTATCAATGCCCTTCCAAGGCATAAAAGTGTATGTAGCCAGTGTAACTAAGATTAAAAATAAAAGTAAATTAGTTAAAGTCATTTATCTTTGATTTAATAACATTACTTCTCTTACCTCAGCGCCCCTATATTTAGACAAAGGTCTAATAAGTTTATTTGAAGCATGCTGTTCCATAATATGAGCGGACCAACCAGTAATACGAGACATGACAAATATTGGTGTATAAAAATCTATATCGATACCCATCATGTAATAAGTTGGACCACATGGAAAATCTACATTTGGATGGATATTTTTTCTTTGTAACATTACTTTTTCTAAAATTTCATACATTCTCGTATATTTTTCTTTTTTCAAAAGCTTAGCAACTTTAAACATATAGTGTTTCATTGTTGGCACTCTCGAGTCTCCCGTGCGGTAAACTCTGTGTCCAAATCCCATTACTACCTTTTTTTTATTTAATGCATTTTCAATCCAAGCTTTTGCTTTTTCAGGTTTCCCAATTTCTTTCATCATATGCATTACTGCTTCATTGGCTCCTCCATGAAGTGGACCTTTCAAAGAGGCAATTGCTCCAGTTATAGCACCATGTAAATCTGATAAACTTGATGTAATCGTTCTTGCTGTAAAAGTCGAAACGTTAAAACTATGTTCCGCGTATAAAATTAATGAAATGTCAAATGCTCTTACTATCTCCTTATCTGGAACTTTGTTAAACATCATTTTGAAAAAATTTTCTGAAAAAGATAATTTCTTACTTGGAGCTATAATTGACTTTCCTTTTCGTGTTCTGAAATAAGCAGCAACAGCTGTAGGTGTTTTGGCAAATATTCTCATTGCTTTTCTCATATTTGCTTTTGGAGAATTGTCTTTTGTGTCCTTATCTTCTAATGCCATTAAACTTACACAAGTTCTTATTACGTCCATAGGATGAGCGTTACGAGGCATTTTTTTAATATCATTTAATATTTGTTTAGAAAGTTTTCTCTCTGATCTTTCTTGTTTGATAAATTTTTTCAGCTGACTTTTGTTAGGGAGTTCTCCGTTCAGTACCAAATAGGCAACTTCTTCGAAATCGCATTTATCGCAAAGTTCTTGTACTGTGTATCCTCTATAAGTTAAGGTACTGAGTTCTGGAACCACATGAGAAATTGTAGTTTCATCAACTACTATACCTAACAAACCTTTTTTAATTTCTTCACTCATTATTCATGTCCTTCTGTAGAAAAATCTGTGATTTTCTTATCAGGCGTATTGTATTTCTCATATTCTACTAACTCGTACAACCTTTTTCTAGTCTGCATTTTGTCAATGATATTATTTTGATGGCCATCTTTAAATATTGATTTAAGACCTAATTCAACATTCTGCATGGCGAGTCTCTGTGTTGTCACAGGATAAATAACTAAATTATAGCCTAAATTTTCTAATTGAGACCTATTTAATAATTTAGATTTTCCAAACTCTGTCATGTTGGCTAGTAAATAACCCTTGGATATTTTTCTGACTTTTTCGAACTCTTTTTCATCTTTCATTGCTTCTGGAAAAATCATGTCAGCACCAGCATCTTCATAAGATTTAATTCTTTCTAATGTTTTATCAATACCTTCTACAGTATTTGCATCAGTCCTTACTATAATTAAAAAATTTTTATCTTTTCTAGCATTTACAGAGTCTTTAATCTTTTTAACCATTTCATCTTTTGAAATAAGTTCTTTATTATCTAAATGTCCACATCTTTTTTCAGCTATCTGATCTTCTATATGACAACCAGCTAAACCTTTTTCCTCAAAGGTTAATATTGTTTTTTCACAATCTTTAAATCCAGTATCTGCATCTACAATGGTTGGAAGGTCTGTTACTCTGGAAATTTGGTTAGCTCTGTAACTTACTTGATCTAAAGTTGTTAATCCTATGTCTGGTAATCCTAGATCGTTAGACATAACACCGCCTGAAATATAAACCCCGTCAAATCCAATTTCAGCTATAAGTTTTGCACACAACGGATTATATGCACCAGGGAATCTAAGAAGTTTTTTTGATTGTAAATTTTTTACAAATTCTAATCTTTTTTCGGAAGTATTCTTTTTTGTAAAATGCATCTGCAAAGTTTATATTAAAGAGAGTAATAAAAATCAAAGGCTATTATTTAATAAGAATAAATATACCAGTTAATACTAACAAAAGCGCTAAAACATATTCTATAATTTTTTTTGTTTTTAAATCTCCCACGAATTTTCTTAAACCACTCCCAAAAAGCGCCCATAGGCTAATCGTGGGAAAACATATTACTGCAGCAGTAATAGTAACAAATGCAACCCCTATAAAAATATTTTCCTCAGTTGGAAAAAAACCTGATGCAACAGTGACTGCAATCGACCAAGCTTTTGGATTAATAAATTGGAATAACGATGCCTCGTAAAATCGTAATGGTCTTCCGGTTTCTTTTTGAACCATAGAAAATGAGCCAATCATTTTCCACCCAAGGTAAAGTAAATAAATAAAGCATAATATTTTCATGTAAAACTGAATTTGAGGATATATTAAAAACAAGTTTGCTAAACCAAAACAGGTAAGCCCAATTTGAAAAATATGTCCTAAAGGAATTCCGATTAAATGTGGCAATGTTCTTACAAATCCAAATTTCATACCAGATGCTGTAAGCATTGCATTGTTTGGACCTGGGGTAAAAAACATAGTAAAATAAAAAGTTGCTAAAGCTGAAAAGAGAGTAAAACTAATCATAAATACTTCTTAACGATTTTTTCAAAATTTTCAAAATCTGAAATTAGTTCATTGTGTTTAATTTCTTTTTCAGTTTTTTCAGTGTATCCATCTTTAACCAAAACAAATGGTAATTTAGCATTATGTGCAGACACAGCATCTACTTCACTATCACCAATCATCATTGTTTTTTTTAAATCACCTCCAATTATTTCTACAACATCGGTTAGGTGTCTAGGGTCAGGTTTGTTAAATGCAAAAGTATCTGAGCCAGCGACATATTCGAAGAATTTGAACAGGTCTAGTTTTTTTAATAAGTCTACCGCAAGTCTTTCTTGTTTATTAGTGCAAACAGCCATTGAAATATTTTTGTTTTTTGCCCAATTAAAAAAATCTATCGCACCTTTAATTGGAACGCTGTTTCTATCAATATTCTTTGAGTAAAAATCTATAAACTCTTTAGTCATTTCTTTTTTTGTTTTCTCATCTTTAATTTCTTCTTTAAAAGATCTTTGCATCATTACCCATGCTCCTTTACCTGCGAGGGACTTAATATCTTCAAGT
>CACNYH010000018.1 GCA_902624495.1 uncultured Pelagibacteraceae bacterium
TTACACCAACTTTAAAGTTAAAAAGAAAAGAAATAATTAAAAATTATAAACAACAACTAGAAAATCTTTATTAAAAATTAAATTATAACTTATTTATTTTGCTTAAAAAAACATTGGTATTGCTAACTTTTTTTAATTTTATTAAAAAATAAAAAAATAATTAAAAAATTTAAATTTTGAATCAATTTTGCAAATTAATTTATGTTTGACATGAATCTTTAATTAATTAATGTAAATATTAACAAACGAATCATTAAGATTTGTTTTAAACAAGGGAGAGAAGATGGCTAAAAGAAGAAAAAAAGCTAAAAAGAAAACTAAAAAGAAAGCTAAAAAAAGAAGAAGAAAAAGAAGATAGTTTTCTCTTTAACTAAACGCCCTTTTTAAATCTTTAAGAAGGGCGTTTTTTATTCTGCTGCTTCAGCTATTTTTATTCTACCCAAAGCTTTATCCATTTTTTTCTGCACATCTTCAGGATTTATTTTAAGAACTGCCTCAAACTCAGATTTAAGTCTATCGTAAGCTTTTTCAAACAATTGTCTTTCCGAGTAAGATTGATCAGCTATAATATCAGTGTTTTTGTTTAGATCTTTAACAACCTCAGCCAATTCATATATCTTTCCTGAATTAATTTTTTGTTCGTACTCTTGTGCCCTTCTACTCCACATTGTTCTTTTTATTTTAGGCTTAGTTTTTAAAATTGAAATACACTTATTAATTTGATTAATAGAAGCTATTGGTCGTAGCTTTGATTGCTGATTAATTGGTACCGTTAAAGTTAATTTTTCTTTTTCTACTAATATTTTATAAAACTGAATATCAATGTCTCCAATTGTAGCTTTTTCGATAGCAGTAATTTTACCAACTCCGTGTTTTGGGTAAACAACAAAATCTTTCAAATTATAAGTTTTTTTTTCTGTTGCTTGTTTTTTAATTTTTTTAATTTCAGGCTTTTCATCAGGATTTTGAGATAGACTTTTTTTATCAATTATTTTTGAAGGTGCTTTAAGTTTGCTTTTATTTAGTGCTTTGGTTTTTTTTATTTTTTTGGTTTTTTTTGTTTTTTTCTTTCTAGCCATAATCTTAACTTCCAGGTTTTTCAGAAAAATATTTGTCTAATTTATTCTTCATATTTTTATATTTTTCATGATTTTTCATTGGTTCTTTTTTCTTTGAAATATTAGGCCATATTGCAGAAAACTTTTTGTTTAGCAACAGCCATTTTTCTTTATCATTCACATTGTCGTCTGTATCAGCTTTTATTGCATCAATCGGGCATTCAGGCTCACAAACACCACAATCTATACATTCATCAGGATTAATGACTAACATGTTTTCACCTTCATAAAAACAATCAACCGGACAGACTTCGACACAATCCGTTAGTTTACATTTTATACATTCGTCTTTTACAATATAAGTCATTTTGAATTTATTAATTTTAGTTTTATTTCAGCACATTCTTTATCAGGAAAATAGATCAAACCACAAATTCTACGCATTAAATTAGCCTCATACTGATCAATAGAATTATCTGAAATAATAACCTTCCAAAGATGTTCGATAATATCCTTTTTTACATTTATAGAATTCTGTTTGATTATATTTGTATAATTTAATAATTGATTTGAATTGTGCTCAATTTCTTCAGCTTTTTTTAAAATTTCGTTCGAATCTTCATCTTTCAAATAAGATTTTATAAAATTTTTGATTAAATCCTTTTCATGACCTGAATAAATTTCGTCAATATTTGCTGCGTGCACCAACAAAGCGGAAATTCCAAGAACACTCTCTTTATCTAATTTACTCATTTATTTATGTTTAAAGAAAGTAGTTTTTTAAATGGATTCTCTTTTTTGTCAAATCGTATTATTTTCTTTTTTTTCTTCTTTTCTCCTAGAAAAATATAAGTATCCTCCGCTTTATCCTTTTTATAGTCCATATAACCCATCAATTTGTAAAAATTTTCTTTAGAACAACCCAATAAATTCATCATTTCAGAGTTAATCTTAAATTTTTTGTTTTTGGTATTTTCCATTATTTTCAAAAATAATTTTTCTAAAATATCAATTCTAACATAAAATTCTCTAAATTTTTCAAAACCGCACAATAATAGGAAGTTTTTTTCATATTTAACGTTACATAAAAAATTTAAACCAGATTTTGGTATTATATTTTTATCTGATAAATTATGAAATATTTTCCATAAATTTATTCTAAACTCTACTGCTTTCGGTTTTAGCATTTTAGGTAAATAGATATGATATCTTCCTATTTTAATTCCCATACCCCAAAGCTTTTTTCTCTCTTCAGATGGAATAGATTTTACAATTTTATCAACATCGTTTCGTTTCATGACACCATTGTTTTCATAAAGTTGAAAAACTAAACCTCTAAGATATTGATTTGTAATTTTGTGTTTTGTTAAAAGTAAGAGGTCACCCAATACATCATTAATATATTTAGCTAGCCAATTATTTAAAAATTTCATTAATTTTGATTTTGACTCATCGCTTAAAGACTCATCAGCAATAATATCTATATCAGGATTTAAGTAATTACTGCCTTTTTTTAATCTTGCGATTGGATTATTTTTCCAAATAATTTTACTGTCGTTATTTAAATCTATTTCAGCTTTTTTTAGTATCTCATCAACTCTTTTCACAAGCTCTTTTTCAACACCTTTTCTTGCAGCTTTTCTAATTGACTTTATATCTGTATCGAGTGTTTTTGATGTAACTTCAATTAAAAATTTCAGTCCTTTAAGCTCACCTATAAGCTGACCATCAATAAAGATTTTATTATCATCATTAATCTCAGTGTTTAATATAAGGTCTTGCTTTAGACTTCTTGAGAGAATGCTAATTTTTTTATCTATAAAACTTTTTGTTAATTCATCGTGAAGTTTATCTGAAAGTTTATCCTCGATACTCTTAGTTAGTTGAACCCAATAATCAGAATTTTCAACCCAATTTTTTTTATTAGCAACATAAGACCAAGTTCTTACGTTCGAGAGCCTGTGAGATAATAAATCTACATTGCCATGATCTTTTTCTAATCCTTTAAGCTGTTCTTTCATAAAAGTGCTTGGAATTCTTTTTCTTTTTGTTGTTAAAAATTGAAAAACTTTATCAACTACATTAATATGCTGACCATAGGCTTTCTTTTCGAAATCTGGTATCTGACAACATTCCCAAAGAATTTCTAAATTTTTGTGATAAATAATATTATTTGCTCCCTTTTTAAGAAAAAATCTCAATACACTTTCATCGAGTGAATCATTAGTTCTTAAAAGATTTTTTTTATTTGGTTTAAGTTCTAGTGAGAAAATAAGATTTTCAGGATTCTTAAAATCTAGGTTGGAATTTCTCCAATAAATTGTTTTAGTCTCAGGTAAATGATGTTTTTCTATTTTTTCTATCTCGTCTGAATTTAACGTTTCACATTCACCAGTTGTTCCGAATCCACCATCATTTTTATATCGTCCAGCTCTGCCAGCAATTTGAGACATTTCAATTAAGTTTAGTCTCCTAGTTTTTTTTCCGTCAAATTTTTTTAAATTTGAAAAATAAATTTCATTTATATCCATGTTTAATCCCATACCAATTGCATCTGTTGCAATTAAGTAATCAACATCTCCAGACTGATATAAACCTACTTGAGAATTTCTTGTTTTAGGACTTAATGAACCCATTATTACTGCTGCCCCGCCTTTTTGTCGTCTCACCAACTCTGCAATTGCATAAACTTCCTCAATTGAGAAAGCAATAACTGCTACTTTTCTATCCAACCTTGAAATTTTTTTTACTCCTGAATAACTTAATTTAGAGTATCTCTCCTTTTTTTCAAATTCCACATTCCCAACTAAGTCTTTGATAATACTTTCCATTACTTGTGATCCTAAAAACATTGTAAGTTTATTGCCTCGTGACTCTAATAATCTTTGAGTGAATATATGACCTCTCTCTCTATCTGCACACATTTGAATTTCATCAATAGCTACAAAATCGACTTCTTTATCTTTCGGCATGGACTCAACTGTGCAAATAAAATAATGAGCAGTGCTAGGTATTATTTTTTCTTCTCCTGTAATTAATGCTACTTTTTCAATACCTACTTTATTAACGCATTTGTCGTAAACCTCCCTTGCAAGAAGCCTTAAAGGTAATCCAAAAATACCAGTTTCGTACTTAAGCATTTTTTCTATAGCCACATAAGTTTTACCTGTGTTTGTAGGTCCGAGTAGCGCAATAATCCTATCTGATTGTTTTTTCATTTTTGTGTAAGCTAATTTTTTTTATACTATATGTAGATCAAAGTTGAGAACAAAGTAGGATTAAAACATGACCGAATCAATTTGTCAAATGTTCCTATTTAAACATTTGATTTGACTTTCGATGGGTAGTCCCCGTATAGGTTAATCGTTTAAATGACGTCAAAAGTTAAAAAAAATATTTTAAAATTAAAAGAGTCCTCTACTTTAGCAATTAATGAAAAATCAAAAGAATTGATTAAATCTGGTAAAAAGATTTACAGATTTGGTTTTGGACAATCACCATTTCAAATTCCAGAAAGAGTTGTTGATACGTTAAAACTTAATGCACATAAAAAACAGTACTTACCCATACAAGGTTTACCTGAACTTAGAGAGAAAATTTCAAATCATTTATTTAAAAACACAGGTGTAAGATATTCAAAAGACAATATATTAATTACCCCAGGATCCAAAGAAGCTATGTTGTTAATGCACATTACATTTAATGGAGAAATTTTAACTCCAGCCCCAAGCTGGGTATCTTATGAACCACAAGCACAAATTGGTTCAAATAAAGTTCATTGGCTAGAAACTTCTAGAGAGAACAATTGGTTTCCAACAGCAAGGGAACTTGAAAAGAAATTAAAGAAAATTGGAAAAAGAAAAAATATTATCTTAATTATTAATTCACCTAACAACCCATCTGGTGCAATTTGTAAAAATTTGAAAGAGTTAGCTCAAGTTGCAAAAAAATATAAATTAATAATTTTATCAGATGAAATTTACACGGATCTATCATTTGACAATAGCTACAACTCTATTTCTGAATTTTATCCGGAGGCTACATTCATAAGTGGTGGATTGAGCAAATGGTGTGGAGCAGGTGGATGGAGACTTGGATTTTTAGCAGTCCCTGAGGGATCAAAACAATTTTTAAACAGTTTAAAATCATTAGCGAGTGAGTCATACTCAACTGTTAATACACCCACCCAGTTTGCTGCAGTTGAAGCTTATGAAGGTGACTATGAGCAGTACAAACTTAAAGTAAGATCTATACTTAATTCAGTTGGAAACTATGTTTATAATAATCTTAAATCAAATAAAGTTATAATAAATCCACCTCAAGGAGCTTTTTATTTAATGCCTGAATTTAAAAATAAAAAATTTAAAACTTCAGCTCAATTATGCGATGTAATATTAAAAGAGACTGGTGTTGCAATGCTTCCCGGATCAGATTTTGGATTCAAACCAAAAAAAATGCTTACTAGATTAAGCTATACAGACTTTGACGGTGTAAACTTTTTTAAAAATGTAAAAGACTATAGTTCTATTAGTGAAGAAATGGTCAAGACCTATGCCCCAAATGTAGTTGAAGGCACCACTAAGCTCTCAAATTGGGCCAAAAATTTATAAGAATCTCTTTGACCTCAATTAAATATCGTAGTTAAATTAATTATAAATAAAAGAGGAGTACACATGAAAAAAATGATGTCATTGATTTCAGCGGTACTAGTAATGTTTGCTTTCTCAAGCCCCATTACATCAATCGCTAAATCAGCAGAGTTCTTTACAATAGGAACAGGCGGACCTACTGGAGTTTATTTCCAAACAGGTAACGCTATTTGTAAAATGTTACATAAATCAGCTATAAGTGCTGACCATGGTAGAAAAAAAGGTACAGCTAAAGCTTACAGATGTACTGCACCTTCAACAGGTGGATCAAACTACAATATTGGACAAATCAAAGATGGTGAGTTTCAATTTGGTGTTGCTCAGTCAGACTGGCAGTATCATGCTTACAACGGTTCAAGCAAATGGGAAGGAAAACAGTTCAGCGACTTGAGAGCTGTATTTTCTGTTCACAACGAACCTTTCCAAATTTGGGCAAGTAAAAAATCTGGAATTAAAAATTTCAAAGGCCTAAAAGGAAAAACAGTAAACATCGGTAACCCAGGTTCTGGTCAAAGAGGAACTATGGAAGAATTAATGAAAGCTATGGGAGCAGATATGAGTATGTTCAAAGCAACTACGGAACTTACTTCTTCTGAACAAGTTAAAGCTCTTTGTGATGGTAAAATAGATGCATTCGGATATTCAGTAGGATTTCCAAATGGTGCTATGGAGCAAGCAGCTACTTGTAAAGCAAAAGCTAGCCCAATTAATTTAACAGGTGCACCAGTTCAAGGTTTAATTGATGGAGCAGACTATTATGCTAAAGCAGTTATTCCAAAAGGAACTTACTCAAATCAGAAAAAAGACGCTACAACATTTGGTGTAAAAGCTACTGTTGTAACAAGCGCTAATGTTTCTGAAGAGCTTGTATACTTAGTAACAAAAGCGGTAATGGAAAACTTTGATGATTTCAGAGCTCAACACCCTGCTTTTGGACCACTGGAAAAGAAAAACATGATAGCTGATGGTTTATCGGCTCCATTACATCCAGGCGCAATTAAGTACTACAAAGAAGCTGGATTAATGTAATTCAACTTTTTAGTTAAATTAAAAAAGGCCCAATATTTCTTGGGCCTTTTTTTTTAGAATAAGGTATCTTGATTAAAATGAATCAAAACATTCAAAGTAAGATTAAAGATAAAATTCAAGAAGATATATCTCCAACTCGAAATTTATCTGGGGTACATTTAAAAATAGTTTTTGGAATTGCTATTCTTTGGACATTTTTTCAACTTTGGTATGCTTCTCCATTTCCTTTTTGGTTTAATTTTGGAGTGTTTAAGGGATTACCTGCAAGAGCAATTCACTTAGGTTTTGCTTTAACTTTAGCTTTTTTAATTTTTCCAGCAGTTAGGGGAAAAAAGATTTCAGCAATTGATATTATAATTAGCATAACCGGGGCATTAAGTTGCTTATATATTTATTTTTTCTATGACGATTTAGTAAATAGAGGCGGCATCCTTTTAGTAAAAGAAATATTTGGTTTTAAAGTTCCAGTTGAACTTATAATTGGGGCCACAGGTATATTAATTTTATTAGAAGCAACTAGACGAGCTATAGGCTTACCTTTAGTTATCATTGCAGTCTGTTTCCTCTTGTTTTCTTATTTTGGAAAATATGCTCCTGATATTATTTCTCACGGCGGACTTTCTGTAAAAAGACTAGTAGGATTTCAATGGTTTGATCAAGAAGCAATTTTTGGAATACCAATCGGAGTTTCAGTAGATTTTATATTTTTGTTTGTACTCTTTGGAGCTTTATTAGAAACCGCTGGTGGCGGAAAGTATTTTTTAGATTTAGCTTTTGCAATGGTTGGAAAAATGCGAGGAGGCCCAGCTAAAGCTGCGATTTTAGGATCTGGAATGACTGGTATGATCTCAGGCTCATCAATTGCAAATACTGTAACAACTGGAACTTTTACAATTCCTATTATGAAGAAAACTGGTTTCTCTCAAGAGAAAGCAGGAGCTATTGAAGTTTCTTCATCTGTTAATGGACAAATAATGCCTCCGGTTATGGGAGCTGCAGCTTTTGTAATGGCAAGTTTTATAGGTGTTACTTATTTTGAAGTCGTAAAACATGCTTTTTTACCAGCTATCATTTCATACATCGCTTTATTTTACATTTCTCATTTAGAAGCCCTTAAATTGGGATTAAAAGGGATGGATGACGCTGATGTTCCGCATCTTAAAAAAACTTTTTTATCTGGACTACATTTTTTAATACCTATTTTTGTTTTAATTTTTTTACTTGTTTATATGAGATATACAGCAGGTTTTTCTATCTTCTACGCAACGTTATCTTTAGTATTAGTTAACTTAGTAAGTCGTATAATTAAAAATCCTGATTTTAAAACTGGTTTGATTGATTGGTACAATCAAACAATAGTTGGTCTTCAGAAAGGTGCTATTAATATGGTGGGAGTAGGGATCGCAATCGCTACAGCAGGGATAATTGTTGGTGCAGTGGGTTCTACAGGTCTAAGTACAAATTTAATAATAGTGATTGAGACAATAGCAAGGGACAATGTAATTATATTAATCTTATTAACTATTATACTTTGCTTATTACTTGGAATGGGTCTTCCTACAACTGCAAACTATGTAGTAGTTGCCTCTCTAATGGCTACAGTTTTAGTTGATGTTGGAAATGCTTCGGGCTTTATTTTTCCATTAATTGCTGTTCACTTATTCGTATTTTATTTTGGATTGATGGCCGATGTAACACCCCCTGTTGGTTTAGCATCTTATGCAGCAGCAGCTATTTCCGGAGGTGATCCTTTAAGAACTGGACTTCAAGCTATTTGGTATAGTTTAAGAACAGGAATTTTACCAATAGTCTTTTTGTTTAATCACGAACTACTATTAATAGGTGTAGACAGTATCTGGCAAGCTTTATTAGTAATATTAACTTCATTGATTGGAATTTTAGTATTTACTGCTGCTACACAACAATGGTTTATAAATAGATTAAGATGGTATGAGATCATAGCGTTTTTAATAATATCTTTATCTTTTTTAGCTCCAGATTATGTTTTAGGTAAATTCTATCCTAAATTTAATGAGCAAAAACTTTCAGCAGAAAATATTCAAAATTTATCTTTTGACCCATCAAAAGAAGTTCATATAAAAGTCACACGAGTTACTGAGTATGGAGAAAGATATAAACTATTTGTGATCGATAAAGGAAAATTTGAAAATAATTATAACCTTGAAGAATATGGCGTAACATTAGCAGATCAGAACGATCGACTAACTGTTAATAAATTAAACTGGAGAGGGGAAGCAAAAAAATCTGGTATTCAAATGGGTGATATTATAAGTAATTTTAAAATTGAAAACCCAGACAGGCCAAACAAAGCAATAGTTTATCCTTTTGCATTATTATTTTTATTATTTTTTGGATATATGAATTTCAAATCTGGAAAACCATCTCCAAATTAAAATTTTCTAATTTTTTTGCTTTTTAAATTAGCTTAATTAACTATTGCGTAAAGAATAGCTACAACTATCAAAATTTCCCAACCTGACATTTAATTACCCCCTGTTATAATAATTAATAAATTTTTTGTTAGAATTATGATTAGGTGGTTGTATTTGTTGTTTTGTAAAATTGGCATTCATAGATATGAAAAAATCGATATTAATTTTAGTTTTGGACCAGGAGGTTCAACTGAAACGATTAAATGCAAAGATTGTGGAATTGAAAAAATTAGACGAAAAAAATGATATCAGCTAAGTAAGAAAACCGCAGTGAAACTTACTTGAAAATGATTTAGCTTAATTCATGAAATTTTTTTTAAAAGTACTATTTTTAATATTAATTTATTTCTCATCAGCTACAGCAGATGTAAATTTTCAACAAAAAAAGTTTTATTATGAAAACCTTGTTAAAAATTGGTCTAAAATATTTCCAGACAGTAACAGGAATGCTGCAGGTCCAAGGTTTTTCAAATATTTAATAGATCAAGACTTAACTTATGAAGAATTTAAAGAATATAATAAATTTTATTGTCCTGTTTCAGGTTCTTTAATAAATCCAGGAGAAAAACCTGATTATATCTATGTTAAGGAGTTAAGAACACAAAAAAATATTTGTGGTGAGCTTTATAGATGTTGTTGGCCTTGTTCCTGTGATCTAATGAATTATACAAAAGTTAAAAAAATTAAACACAAGTTTAAAGACGGTCTTAAAAAAATTGATGTTTTACTAATTAACAATCCTTGTTCAAAAAAAGATTTTCCTGCGGAAGTAAATAGAAATTATTTTTGTAAAAATCAAAGACTAAATGATGACGAAGTATTTGTTGTCGACGGTAAGCTTGTGATAGGTCTTTTCTATGAAGCCAAAAAATGTCAAAAAGCTGATATCAAAAAGATAGAAGCCAATGAAATTACAGGTAGATTTTGTGCTTTTAAAAACGATATTCCGTTAGAAGAAATGAATATTGGTATGGGTGATATTTTTATTAGGATGGCGAGATAGTCATTTTACTTTGTTTAAAAATATAAGTCTTCCCTGTTTCTTTTATTTTATAATTATTTGTTTTCCCATTTGTCCATTTAATTTGTACTTCAAAGTCTTTCTCACCATTTCTAATTCCATAATGGGCAACAGGTTCCATTTGGCATAGATATCCTGAACCAGAGTCTATTGTTTTAGAATGCTTTCTTAAATTGGATGTTAGTGTCACTGTTGCACCTCTAGCTGGAGCTCCATTTTTATTTAAAGCTTTTATTCTTAAATAATTCTTATCTTTTTTTACATTTGCTTTGTAAAGTGTAAGTATTTGATTTCCTGTTTCTCCGTGGGCAATCAATAATTCTAAAATTCCGTCTTTATCAATGTCCGCTACAGCAGCACCAGTTCCAAGACCATTTGCTTCAGAGTTAGAAGTGATATCTATTTCCTCTAATTTTCCATTTTCCTTAATTTTGAATAATTTATTTGCTTCGCCGATATTATTAAGAAATATTTCATCATATCCATCATTATCAAAATCAGCTGAGATAACCGTTCGAATTTTAGATGGCCTTTTAAAATTGCTATCGGCAATGTCTTTAAAAGAGTTTTCTTTCTTTATAAAAATACGGTGCTCTCCATCCCAATTTCCACTAACAATATCTAATTGACCTCTGTACAAAATATCACTTAACGCAGTTCCTCTTCCATTTTCATAAGGGTCTAAAACATTGTACCCTGATGCCACATCATAAAAAACACCATCAACATTCTTGTATAAAAAATTTACTCCTCTTTCATTAGCTGCGAAAATATCAATATTGTTTGATAATATATGTCCAGCAACGACTGCTCTTCCCCCAGTAATTTTATCCAAGCCGAACTCTGCTGCCCTATCTTTTATTTTTCCCTTAAACTTTTCATAAAATCTTGTTGGACCTCCATAATTAGCAACGTAAATACCATATTTTCCATTTCCGTTTCTATCAACACAAACAACGGAACGACCAGCTGTAAAGTTTAAATCTATTTGATTCCTCTTTTGTTCAAAAAGGTCAAAAAATTTTGTATTTTTTAAATCTATTAATCGGTCGGAATATTTTTTTTCACCACTATAAGTATCAGTATTTAAAAAATAAATCTCTTCGTATCCATCAGAGTCAATATCGCAAGCAGCTACACCAATAGTAAAACTTCTTTTATCTGCAAACTTAGTATCATTTACAATATTTATTAGTTTATTATTTTTGTATGACAATGCTAAATTTTCACTTCCAAAACCAGCTACTATAAATTCATAAGTACCGTCGTTATTAACATCAGCCACAGAAATACCATATCTAAGACTTTCGTAGTTGTTATCTATTAAATCTGTAATATTTTTAAAAAAATTCGCAGACGCACTTTTAATTGAAATAAAAATAAATAAAATTGAAACGAAGACAGTTTTTGATTTCATCAAATACTATTGTAGTATTTTCCAAGTACCACTTGCAGAGGCAACTATGTCGCTTGAATTTAAAATTTCACAAGAAATAAAAACCAGTGTTTTAGTTTTTTTTAATATTTTTACTTTTCCGGTAAGTTTATCACCAAGTTGGCCTACAGAGATAAATTTCATATCTAAATTAATTGTTACACATCTCTTGTCGCCAGCAACTCTGTGAGCAGCAGTTCCCATACCAGTATCTGCTATAGTGGAAAGAAAACCACCATGTGCAATTTTACCAGTGTTTAAATGTATTTCTTTTACCTCTACTGTAAACTCATATTGAGTATCGCTAATTTTTTTTAGCTCTAACCCGCCAAGATGTTTCATAAACCCTTGATTAGACTCGTCCATACTTTTTTTTATCATATAACGGAGCTAATTGTGAAAAAATAACTGCAAATAAAATAAGAATTATTCCTATAATTTTAATTTCATTTAAAAACTGACTTAAAATTATCCATCCAAAAATTGAAGCAAATACACCTTCCAGTGAAAATATAATAGCTACAGGCGCTGGAGAAAGGTTTTGTTGTCCGTAAATTTGAAGAAGAAAGGCCACTCCGCTTGAAAGAATTCCAGCGTATAACATCTCTTTTCCATCTAAAACCATATTTGAAAATTTAACACTTTCAAAAACAAAAGCTGGCACCAATGCAAATATAGATGCAATTAAACATTGAAGGCATGCAATAGTAATTGGATAATTAAATATTCTTAAAAATCTTGAAATAAAAACAATATGGAACGCCCAAAATAATGCATTAAAAACTGCAATGCTATCTCCTATTCTTACTTGAATATTATCGAACTCGGTTAAAAGTATACCTCCAAATAAACAAATTATAATAGATAGCCAAACAGACTTATGAATATTTTTTGAAAAAAAATAGTAAGCAACAAATGGAACTAAAACTACATAAAAAATTGTAAATACTGCTGTATTAGCTACATCTGTATAAAGTAGAGCATATTGTTGCAAAACATTACCCATCGAAAGAAGAAATCCAATAAGCAATAGATTTAGAATGTTAATTTTTTTAAAAATTATGGAATTAACCTTTTTATATTCGAAAATATAAAAAAAAGGGACTAGCGTTAAAAATCCAAGAAATAGCCTGCCAAAAGTAAAAGTAAAAGGTCCGTTATAATCCATTCCCATATCTTGAGCCACGAAAGCCGAACCCCAAATTAAAGAACAGCTGATAGCACAAATTAGAGAGAAAACTTTTTTACTCATGCCTTGTACTATTTTATAATTGATTAAACGGCAAGTTTAAAAGCAAAGTCTTTGCCAAGACATTTCCCGAGATAAACGCAGAACCTAGCACCCTCCGCACCATCAATTATTCTATGGTCGTATGAAAGTGAAATTGGTAAAATTTTTCTTGAAACAAATTTGTCTTTAACTTTTACTAACCTGTCAAAGCTTTTTCCAACTCCAAGTATCGCTACTTCAGGAGGATTTATTATTGGTGTAAAGAAAGTTCCTCCAATGCCACCCAAGCTTGATATCGTCATCGAACCGCCAAAAAATTCCTTTTTATCTATTTTTAAATCTCTACACAGTCTACTTGTTTTCCTTAACGCGCTTCCAATTTCTTTTATACTCATTTGATCAACATCTCTTATTTTAGGCACCATTAAACCATGAGGAGTATCTACTGCAAAACCAACATGAAAATATTTTTTATAAATGATTTTGTCGTTAGCACTATCAATTGAAGCATTAAAATTTGGAAATTTCTTCAAAGCACTGACAAGTGCTTTTGCTATAAAAGCAAGAGGTGTCACTTTTATTTTCTCACCAGTATAGTAATCATATAATGATGATCTAAATTGATCCATTTCTGTTATATCAACTTCATCATGCTGTGTTACATGGGGAATTTCAGTCCAAGATCTTACTAAGTGAGGACCAGATAATCTTTTAACTCTTGGTATATCTTTTAGTTCGATTTCACCAAACTCTTCATGCGGATACTCTTCTTTATGAACTTTCTTTTCTACTTTTCCACCGCTGACTGTAACTTGAGATCTTACAAAATTTTTAACATCTTCCTCAGAAACTCTACCACCTCTTTGAGAACCAGGTATTTCAACTACATTGGCACCTAACTCTCTTGCAAATTTTCTAACTTTTGGACTAGCTGACTTACTACCTGATTGTGATGTAGGAGCTATAGGAATAATTTCTTTTGGTTTCTGAGGTTTGATCTCTTTTATTTCTGTCTTTTCTTCTTTTTTTTTCTCACTGACTGCTTCTTTTTTTTCCTTAGTAGCACTCTCTGCATTCAGACTAAGAATTAAGTCTCCCTTATTAACTTTATCGCCTACTTTAATATTTATTTTTTCAATAACTCCCTCGTGAGTGGAGGGTACCTCAACGCTTGATTTGTCACTTTCCAATGTAATAAGAGAATCATTTTTTTTTATTTGTTGACCCTCTTTGACTAGAACTTCAATAATCTCTACATCCTTGAAGTCACCCATATCTGGAACTAAAATTTTTGTACTAGTCATATTTATAAATTAGATGGAAAATCTCTATCTTTATCAATCTTAAACTTTTTGATCGCACTTTCAGCTTTCTTGGTCTCAATCAATTGCTCTTTTGCTAAAGCACTTAATGTATAGGCAACTATATGTTCTTTATCAACCTCAAAAAACTTCCTTAAATTTTTTCTGGTATCACTTCTTCCATAACCATCAGTCCCTAAAGAGTAAAATGGTTTTTCTGTGTACGGTCTTATTTGATCTGAAAATGATCTAGTGTAATCCGATGCAGCAATAACTGGTCCATCTGTTTTTTCTAAACACTTTTGAACATATGATTTTTTCTTTTTTTCATTTGGATTTAGTAAGTTCCATCTCTCGGTTTCCATACCGTCTTTTCTTAATTCATTGAAGCTAGTTACACTCCATACATCAGAGTCTACACCATAATCTTTTGATAAAATTTCTGCAGCAGCAATTATTTCTCTTAAGATTGTTCCTGAACCTAAAAGCTGCACTTTAGTTTTATTCTTGTTATTATTTTCTTTAAATAAATACATTCCCTTTAAAATTCCTTCATCGGCACCCTTTGGCTTTTCTGGGTGAGAATAATTTTCATTCATTGCAGTGATGTAGTAGAAAATATTTTCTTTTTTTTCATGCATTCTTTTTAGTCCATCTCTTAATATTACAGCCATTTCATAAGCAAACGTAGGATCATAACTAATACAGTTAGGAATATTTGATGCAAGTAAATGACTATGACCATCTTGGTGTTGAAGTCCTTCTCCAGCTAAAGTAGTTCTTCCTGCAGTAGCCCCAATCAAGAAACCTCTTGCTTGAGAATCTCCAGCGGCCCAAGCCAAATCCCCAACCCTTTGAAAACCAAACATAGAGTAAAAAATATAAATCGGTATCATTTCTAAATCATGATTTGTGTAAGCTGTACCAGCTGCAATCCATGATGACATTGCTCCTGACTCATTTATTCCTTCTTCTAATACTTGGCCACTTTTATCTTCTCTGTAAGAACTCAACTGCTCAGAGTCTACTGGCTCATACTTTTGACCCTCATGAGCATATATTCCAATTTTTTGAAAAAAACCCTCCATCCCAAAAGTTCTTGCTTCATCTGGGATGATAGGAACTAATCTTGGTGATATATTTTTATCTCTTAGTAATGCAGTGAGCATTCTAACCAATGCCATCGTAGTCGACATTTGTTTATCTCCTGTAGATTTCATAAAGTTATCGAAAATTTCCTTAGGAGGAGCTTTTATTTGTTTTGCAAATGAAGTTCTTTCTGGAATAAAACCACCAAGCTTTATTCTTTGATCTTTTAGATATTTAATTTCTTCAGAGTTTTCATCAGGTTTGTAATACTCAATATTTTTTACCTGTTTATCAGTAAGAGGCACACCGAAACGATCTCTGTAATAAAGTAAATCCTCCTCATCTAATTTTTTTTGTTGGTGGGTTGTGTTTATGCTTTCACCAGATTTCCCCATACCGTAACCTTTTATGGTTTTAGCAAGAATAACAGTTGGAGAACCAGTGTGCTGCATTGCTGAGTGATAAGCAGCATAAACTTTATGTGGATCATGGCCTCCTCTATTTAATCTCCAAATGTCTTTATCTGTCATTGTTGATACCATTTCTTTTAGTTCTGGATACTTACCAAAAAATTTTTCCCGAACATATAAACCATCCTTCGCTTTAAAAGCTTGGTACTCTCCATCAACACATTCATTCATTCTTTTAACAAGTAGACCAGACTTATCTTTCATTAAAAGTTTATCCCAATAAGATCCCCAAATTACTTTGATTACATTCCAACCTGTTCCTCTAAAACTTCCCTCTAGCTCTTGAATAATTTTTCCATTTCCTCTAACAGGCCCATCAAGTCTTTGAAGGTTACAATTAATTACAAATATTAGATTGTCTAATTTTTCTCTTGCAGCTAAACCGATTGCTCCCATAGACTCCGGCTCATCCATTTCTCCATCTCCTAAGAATACCCAAATCTTTCTTCCTTCGTCTTTAACTAAACCTCTATTGATTAAATATTTTAAGAAACGTGCTTGATAAATTGCCATGATAGGACCAAGACCCATTGATACAGTTGGGAACTGCCAAAAGTTAGGCATCAACCAGGGATGAGGATAAGAAGATAAACCATCTTTACCAACCTCTTGTCTAAATCCATCTAATTGTTTTGCTGATAGCCTTCCCTCTAAGAATGCTCTCGCGTACATACCTGGAGCCGAGTGACCTTGAAAATATACTAAGTCTCCACCAAATTTATTATTTTTTGCTCTCCAAAAATGATTCATACCAACGTCATACAATGTTGCTGCTGATGCAAAAGTTCCTATGTGTCCGCCTAGTTCAGAACTTTTTTTATTAGCTTTTACAACCATGGCAGCAGCATTCCATCTAATGATAGCTCTTAATTTTTTTTCAATATTTTGGTCACCTGGAGATTTAGCCTCTGCTTCTGGCGGGATAGTATTTATGTATGGCGTTGTTCTAGTATCAGGCAAAACTAAACCTGATTTATAAGCTTGATCTATAACTTTATTTAGTAAATAGCTTGCTCTTGGCGCTCCATCAGACTCAATTACAGAATTTAACGACTCTATCCATTCATTTGTTTCAATTGGATCAATGTCATCTTTTGAGGCAGGTTCTGCAAAAACTTTTTTAACTTGTTTTACAGGATTTAAGTTGCCATTAGATTTTGGTTGTTCTTTAACTACCTCCTCTTTCACAGCTTCTTTTTTTATTTCTTGTTTTGGCGAAGAAGCTGCTTGACCATTTTCAATAGTTGCTAATAAGCTTCCCTCTGATACTTTATCTCCTATTTTTACTTTTAAATCTTTGATTAGGCCAGCTGAAGGAGATGGAATTTCTACACTAGATTTATCGCTCTCAATGGTAACTATAGGATCGTTTTTATTTATTTGATCACCAGGTTT
Source organism: uncultured Pelagibacteraceae bacterium (assembly GCA_902624495.1). GTDB lineage: Bacteria > Pseudomonadota > Alphaproteobacteria > Pelagibacterales > Pelagibacteraceae > Pelagilacustribacter. The sequence goes on from CACNYH010000018.1 coordinate 17,132, forward strand.
GACTAAAATTTCTATTACTTCAACGTCTTTAAAATCACCTATATCTGGAACTGAAATATTCTGAGCCATAACTCTATTATAAACTGGTTGGAACATATAAAAAAGTTATTGAATAATAAACTAGAAAGAATGGCGCCTATTAGTTGAATAGTTCGATTTCTGAC
>CACNYH010000019.1 GCA_902624495.1 uncultured Pelagibacteraceae bacterium
AGTTAAGTATCAGCTGCCCATCTTCACCACCCACTTTTGATTTAAATAAAGAAAATTTTTTTATAATATAAGGTAAGCTAGACAAAAGAATAACTAAAATGAATGTAATGGTGAGATCTACTTTTGCACTTATTCCAATTGTTAATAAACTGAAATAGTGAACTAATTCATAAGGTGTTCTAATTGGTGTTCTAAATCTTACGATTGATAGTGCGCCTATCATTCCAATACTTAAAGCAATATTAGAACCAATTACAGTTGTAATTATTAAACCGATAACTGGTAAAGTTATACCAACGTATAGATTATAATTATTACGTAACCACTTATAACTAAACTTAGAGTGTACAAAAGTTACAATTAAACCGCCCAACGCGCAAAAAAAAATTTTTATTAATAGTAAAACAACAACTATATTTTGTGCAGATAGTTTTTTATAAGCTAATGTTATTACTTCAAGCAGTTCTTGCATTAATAGTTTTTAAAATAAATTTTAGGCAGCAATTGTTTGAAGCTTGTGCTTAGATGTCATACCACTTAAAAAATTCCAAAGATATCGAGCAGTCAGTAATGATGCGACTTCAGCTTTTTCTTGCTCCGCTTTGGTTAAACCATCTAATAACTTCTCACACTCAGCTCTGTGAATTACATCAGCAGATTTATGCGCTTCAAAAAATTCCAACCCTTCTTTAGAACTTACTCCGTAAAACTTCTTTAATCCTTGTATCTTGGTCTCAGCAATTTCTGGTATTTGCCGCTCATAGGTATATAAAGAAGCAAGACCTTCAGCGTAAGATTTTCTAGCTTGAGAAAAAAAATTCTCAATCATATCACTTGTAAACCAATCAAGTTTTACATTTTCTATTTTTTTCTCATCAGCTCCTAAAGCTTTAGCAAAATTTTTCCAAAGTTTTGGGTGATCGCCATCTTTATTTTCCTCATCTTGTAAATTTTCTAGAAGAATTCTTCTTTTCTCTATGTCTTCACAAATAGAATGAGTTGCGCTTATGTATCGTGGAAATGCCTTAACATGTTGATAATATTGCTCCGCATAATCCTTAATTATTTCTCTAGTTAATTTTCCCTCGTTCCAATAAACTTGATAAAATGGATGTTTAAGTAAATGAAACTTGTCTAACTTTTTTCCTAATTCTGATGAAAACATATTTCTCCTTTGTTATTTCAAGCCTATAAAAAAAAGTTAAATGATTAAATAAAAAAGTTATCCACAATTTAGAGTTGTAAATAAAAAATGTTCACGTTTTGATTCACTTTTGATTCACTAAGGGACTCAATTTACAACCTTAGATAGTTTTATCCACAGTTGCCAAGGGCTTTTCATCAATCGGGAGGTGAAGAGCTGTAGCAATAAAAGATAAGACTATAGCTAGATACCAAGCATAATCAAAACTTCCAAACTGATCATAAAAATAACCTCCTAAATAAGCTCCTAGAAATGATCCAAATTGATGATTAAGGAATACTATGCCGAAGAGAAGAGTTAAATTTTTTGTTCCAAAAATTTGAGCAACGATACCGTTAGTAGCTGGTACAGTGGCAAGCCATAACAATCCGAAAGATGTACCAAACAATACAGCAGACAAATTTGAGGCTGGCAAAAAAATAAATAGAATTAATGTTATTCCTCTTAAAAAGTATAGCCCACTTAAAAGTATCTTTTTACTATATTTATCTCCTAAATAACCCATTACTAAAGTTCCAATAATATTGAAAAAACCAATTAATGCTAAGATAGCCATTCCCGTCCAATCTGCTAGCCCTTTATCTTGAACATATCTTGGGACATGAGTAGCTATTAAAGTAATTTGAAAACCGCAAACAAAGAAACCTAAAACTAATAATCTAAATCCTTTATGCGCAAAAGATTCTTTTAACACTTCTTTTAAGCTTCGATTGTCGATGTTAGTATTTTGATTTGATACTTGATTTTTAGGAAGTTTAACAAAAAACCCAGGTATACACATAAAAAATAAAATAATTGAAAAAATAATAAAAGACATTTGCCAAGTAGAAATATTTTTAAAAATATTTGCCAGAATAGGAAATATAAACATTCCTAAACCTCCGCAAGCTGTAACAATACCTGCTGCTTTACTTCTATTTTCATTTGGAAAATGTTTTGAAATCATTGGGGTAAGAATAGTCCCCGCAGCGCCAGCTAAACCCAAACCAACAAGTAGACCTAAATTAATTTGTAGCCACATACCTGAAATGAAGTTATTTCCCATTAACAGCATTGATATCGAGTAGAAAATTAAAGCGGGAACGATTACAACATAACCGCCTAGTCTGTCAGAAATTCTTCCAAAAATTGGAGTAAAAATTCCCCAAAAGATTGCGTGAACTGCAATCGCTAATCCAAATTCTGTATTTGACGTTCCCCCAGTTATCTCAAATTCACTTGAGTAAAGTCCAAATGTTTGTCTTACTCCCATAGTTGAACAGACAACGAAACATGCAGCTATTAAAGCATAGAATGCAGTTTTATTCGGAAAAAAATTTTTCATTACTTAATTTTTTTTAAACTTTTTTTAAGATCGTTAATTAAATCTTTTGGATCTTCTAATCCAATATGTAATCTTACAATAAATTCATCTTTGTTAAATCGGTAAAATTGACGTCCTTTCAAATATTCATCTTTTTTATTATTTTTCAATTCTTGAAGTATAGCTAAACTTTCAAAACCTCCCCAGCTATATCCTATGCCAAATAATTCTAAAGAATTTACAAATTGTATTACAGAAGATTTTTTTTTACTTTTAATAACTATTGAGAGTAAGCCAGTTGCGCCAGAGTAATATTTTTTCCAAAGTTTATAATTTTTAGAGGAAGGATTGTGAGGGTAAAGAATTTCTTTTATTTTTTTTTGTCTTTTTAAGAAATCTATAATAACTTTTGTATTCTCACTATGTTGTTTTAGTCTTGTGTCTAAAGTTCTTAAGCCTCTTATGATTAAATAAGCCTCATCGGCTGACATTCTGTAGCCAGATAATTTATAAAAAAACATAATCTTTTTAAAAACTTTTTTATTCACAGCCAGAGAACCACCCATAGCATCTGAATGACCTGAAAAATATTTTGTTGCAGAACAAAAAGACATGTCAAAACCAATTTTTAATGGCTTCAGATAAAGCGGAGTTCCCCATGTATTGTCTAAAAGAGTAAAAATTTTTTTTCTTTTTGCTAATTGAGTGATTTTTGATAAATCTTGAAATTCAAAAGTATTACTTCCGGGATTTTCAACTAATATCATTTTTGTTTTTTTTGAAATTTTATTTTTTAGGTCTTCAAATGAATCTGGGTTATAAAATTTTGCACTTACATTGAACTCTCTAAGTAATTCTTGAGATATTTCTTTTGTTGGACCGTATACATTATCAGATACCAAAATTTCATCTCCTGGTCTACAAAGAGACATTAAAGCCAAAGCTATTCCTCCAAAACCAGTTCCTGTCAAAAAAACATGATAAGCCTGCTCTAGTTCTTTTAAAATATTTTCGAGCTCTATTGTCGTCGTACTTCCATATCTCCCATAGGTATAATGTGAAACTTTTTTATGTTTTTTAATTTTCAATTCATGTTGATACATTTCTTGAATTGAATTGAATAAAATAGTTGAGGCTCTAGTCACTGGGGGATTTGCAGACCTATTAGTATTGTCTTTAGTGGGGTGTTTTAAGAATGTGCTTATGGACTTTTTCATAAAATAAGTATATCTGACTTTTATATAGTACTTTACTAATTAAGATATAAAAAAGGAGGCAAAAATATGGGTTATCCAAAAAAGCACCGAGGAAGAAGAAAAATCGGATCAAAAAAAAGAAGAGCTAGAAAAAGAAATAAGAAGAAATAATCATTTAAATATTTATGCATGCAATAACTCAAATAAGGAAATTGAGTATATGGATTTTTTTAATTCCATTGCTTGCTATTAATCTTTGTTTAATTATATCCCAAAACCCAGAATTTTTAGAAGGAACCATATTTGCGGTTGATCAGATTGGAAGATCTGCTTATTCAATTCCTTATTTAGATGGAAGTTTGTCTATAAGTAGAGCATCAAGAACCTTTCCCCAATACCTTATTTTTAAACCTTCAATGATATTGACTGCAGCTTTATTGTATTATTATTGGAGACAAAATAATAATTTAGTAAATAATTTATACTCTTCAGATATTAATTTTAACTTTAAAAAATTTGGAATTTTATCAGCAATATTTTTAGCTATTCATTCAATTTTTCTAGGAATAAAATTTGATATTCAAATTTATAAACTTTTTAGACGAGTTGTTTTATTATTATTTATAATTTTTGAGCTTATTGCTCAGGGTTTGTTGGTTTATCATTTATACAAACTTAAAAGTAAATTAGAAAAATTTATTAATAAAAAAGTCTTAGTGATCAAAGCTTTTCTTGTTTCAATATTAGTGATCGTTGCAATTCTAAGTTTGCCTATTTTAGTAACAAAAGGAAATACTCACTTTAAACATGCGTTGGAATGGAATTATTTTGTTGGCGTTATTGTATTTTATTTATTATCAAGATTTTTTTGGAAGAGAACCACTTAAATTTCTAGGCTTTCGCCCAGAAATTTAGTAGTTTTGGCTCGTCGTTTTAGGCGCTACCGCCAAGCCTTCCCGATGAACTATTCTAGCGCTACTAGGTTCACCTTTCTGCCCTTTAAGCTTGAACCTCTCGGTTTTTCCCTAAATGGCCAGTTAAGAGTTGCCTCTTAATTAATTAGATTAAATCATATATGTTTTACATTTGTTATCACTTAATGCGTGTCTGGTTTCTGCCTGTTAACTAAGTGGATAACTTATTGTTAAAAGTCTTATCTATCCAGCCGCCTCCTAGAACTTTATCCCCAAAGGAATCTTTTGAATAAAAAACACATGCTTGTCCCGGTGAAATTCCAGTTTCTTTATCTAAGATTTCGACTTTAGCGCAATCTTTAACAAAATTTATTTTTGCTTTTAAAAGTTTACCAGTTGATCTAACTTTTATTCTAACAATTTCATTAAATTCATCTTTGTTAGCCAAAACATTCAACTCTCTAAGTTGGATCTCTTTGATTTCTAAATTTTCTTTATGTCCCACAATAACTTTATTTTCATTTGCATTAATATTTATTACGTAAAGAGGTTTTTCATTTGAAATTTTAATTCCTTTTCTTTGACCTATCGTATAATTGATTATCCCTTGGTGTTCACCAATTTTATCTCCATTAAGATCAATTATGTCTCCTTTTTGAAATGACTCAGGTCTGTATTTTTTTATTACTGAACTGTAATCGCCGTTAGGAACAAAGCATATATCTTGACTATCTGGTTTATTTGCAACATTTAAATTTAATTTTTTTGCTATAGATCTTGTCTCAGATTTATCTATTTCGCCTAAGGGAAATCTCAAATAATCAAGTTGTTCTTGTGTTGTGCTAAATAAAAAATAGCTTTGATCTCTATTTGTATCTTTAGCTCTATACATGCTCGCATGATCGTTGTTTTGAATTCTTGATACATAGTGACCTGTAACTAATGCATCTGCTTTAAGATCTTTAGCGTATTTAAATAAATCTCTAAATTTTACAGTCTGATTGCACTGAACGCATGGAATCGGAGTTTCTCCAGCTGCATAACTATCAATAAAAGAGTCTATAACTTCTGATTTAAATTTTTTTTGGTAATATAGAATTTCGTGATTAATATTTATTTTTTCTGAGACCCTCTTAGCGTCCATTATATCTTGTCCTGCACAACACTGTCTCCCTTCTTTAGATTGTTTTGTATCATCATAAAGTTTTAAAGTTATACCTTTAACATCATAACCTTCCTCTTTCATCAGAGCGGCTACAACAGACGAGTCAACGCCTCCAGACATTGCAACAACTACTTTTGTTTCTTTTTTCGATTTATTAATTCCTAGTGAATTCATTATTAAAGTGTATAATATATTTACATTTTATTTTCCATAATGCTTATTGATTTTGAACCAGGTGATTATGTTAAAAACCCTGCTAATAGTGAATGGGGTATTGGTCAAGTGCAATCTATTATAGGCAATAAAGTAACAGTTAATTTTGAAAATTTCGGAAAAAGAGTAATTAATATTGAAAACGTAAAATTAGAAAGAGTAGAGAGTGAATAAAAACGAGTTAAAAAAAATAGCCGAGGGACTTATAGATACTTTTATTAAGGCTGGTGATGATACAATAAAACTTTACAACGAAGGTTTAAAAATTGAGATCAAGGAAGATGGTTCTCCTGTAAGTAATGGAGATTTAAAAGCTAATGACCTTATATCAAAAAAAATTTCTAGTTTAACACCTAATATACCAATTATTTCTGAGGAAACAGTTAATCTAAATAAAAAAAATAAATCGAAAATTTTCTGGTTGATTGATCCTATTGATGGGACAAAAGAATATATAGCTGGAAAAGATGAATATACATTAAACGCAGCTCTAGTAATAAATAGTGTGCCGGTTCTTGGTCTTGTGGGTGTTCCCAAAAAAAAAAGACTTTTTTTCTCGTACTCTCCTGGAGAAAGTTATTTGATTGAAGAGAATGAAACGAAAAAGATTTCTTGTAAAAAACAACAGCCAAAGGGAAAAGTTGTAGCTCTATCTAGTGTCATCAAACCCTCAGATATAATTTTAAACAAATTAAAACAATTTAATGTTACATCAATTGTAAAAATGGCTAGCTCATATAAATTTTGTGTAATAGCAACAGGTGAGTACGATATTTATGCAGCTAGAGAAAGAGCAAATGAATGGGATTACGCTGCGGGACATGCTATAGCTCAAAATGCTGGGGCAATAATCAAGACATTAGATGAAAAGCCTTTTTTGTATGGTAAGGAAGATTATAGAAATCCTAGTTTATTGATTAAACGGTCTGAAAATTTAAATGATTAAAACAATTTTAATTATAATACTTTCTGTAACCTTTTTTGGTGTATTGTTTTTTATTCTAGTAAGAAATGCATTAAAAAGAAAGCTTGATATTTTAGTCGAAGAAGAAAAAAATAAAAAATCAGATAAGCTTGATTAATTTGTTAAATTCGTGAGAGTCCAAATCTAAAACTCTTTTTGATAAATCAAAACTAAATCCTCCCCTAGCTAATATTCCCATGTCTTTTTTATAAAATAATTCACGATTACTCTCTGGTCTTAAAGGTCCTATTCTTCTTTTCTTGCAAAGCTTTAAAGCAGAAACAAAATCAGGTTCTATTTCATCTTCTTTTATTTTATCAATGCTTTGCTTTACATATTTATCTTCTATTCCTTTGCTTCTTAACGACTGATTTATCTTATTAAGGGAGTAACCTCTTTTTAAAAACATCCTAGCCTTTGAATCAGAGTACATCTCATCATTTAAAATCTTATTCTTTTCTAAATTTAAAATTATTTCATCTATAATTGCTGAAACTTCTTTTTTAGATCTACTTCCTTTTATCTTAAGCAAGTATTTCTTTAATAGATATACTTTTAACTGTTGTTTTGATGGATTATATTTTTCTAAATAAGAGTAAGCTAGATCTTTTAAGTTTGTAGTGAGGTCTTCAAAATCACTTTTATTTAATGTGGGATTCATTTATTTAATATACTATATTATTTTTAATGATAAATGATCTTTTAGATTTAATAAATTCAGAAACTATTTATTTAGTCGCAAACTGGGGGGTAATTCCTTTTTGGTTGTTATTAATTATTTTTCCTAACCATGGTATTACAAATTTCTTTGTGCAATCAATTATTGCGCCTCTACTTTTAGCTACAGCTTACGGCTATTTATCTTACAATCTTTACTTAGATAATGATATTTTAAGTGGGTTTGAATTATATGGCGGATTAGATGGACTATATTCAATGTTTGCAAACGAAATTTTACTCTTAATTTTTTGGCTCCATTTTCTTTCAATTAGCTTATTCGCAGGAGCATGGATAGTCAGGGATGCAAGAAAATATTTTATCCCAAAAATTATTACAATACCCTCTTTAGTAATTACTTATTTCTCTGGACCTGTTGGATTAGTCATTTATTGGTTTTTTAGAATTTTCTTTGCCAAAAAAGTTAGTTTCAATGATTAAGCCTTTTGATTTTTATTTTGATTTTGTAAGTCCATATTCTTTTCTCGCACATAAGGAAATTCGAAAAATTGAAAACAAAGCATCAATAAAAATTAGATATAAACCAATTCTTTTAGGTGGTTTACATAATTTACATGGAATTAAGGCCCCAGCATTTATACCGGCAAAAGCTAAACATATGATTAGAGATTGTAAATTGATAGCTGAAAGAAATAACGTAAAATTTAAATTTAACTCTTATTTTCCAATTCGAAGTTTGAATTTAATGAGAGGTGTATTTGTGGCAGAGGAAGATAATTTCAAAAGCTATTATATTGATAGTATATTTAACTCTATTTGGCAGGATGGCTTGAATATGAACGACGAGAATATAATTCAAAAGGTTTTAAAAAACTTAAATGTAAATCCAAAAACTTTTGCTTTAAGAGCTACCTCCTCTTTAATAAAAGAAAGTTTAAAAAAAAAGACAAGTGAGGCATATGAAAAAGGGGTTTTTGGAGCTCCAACTTTTGTCTCTAATAATAAAATTTTCTGGGGTCAGGATAGAATTGAATTTGTTTTAAAAGAGGCCAGTAAATAATTATTTTTTGTCTTTTTGAACTACTTTTAGTCCAGCATTTTTTAGAGCATCAAATCCACCTTTGGCATTAGCTACATTTTTAAAACCCATATCAACTAGTGCTTTAGTAGCAAGCGCAGATCTAAACCCCATTGCACAGAAGAAAACCATTTTTTTAGTATCTTTAATTTTATTCTCTTGATAATAGCTGCTATTAGGATCTAACCAGAATTCTAGCATCCCTCTTGGGATGTGTTTTGCATTTTCAATTGTACCATCTCTCCAAAGTTCTCTGATATCCCTGACATCAATTAAAGTTATCTCATTTTTTTCAATAAGACTCTTTATTTCCGATGGACTAAGTGTTTCGATGATTTCATTGGCTTCTTCAACCAATTTTTGTGAAGATTTAATACTCATAGATCAACTAATTAAACTATTATATATATTTTACCAGTATGAAAAAAATTGAAAATTCGAAAAAAACTAGTTTTTTTAGAAAAATCTTTATTCAAATTTGTAGGAAGCTCGGTTATGAAATTATCGATCAAAATGCCTTTAAAATAGTTACTCAAAATAAAAATATTAATGAGGAAATAAGTAAATTAGGTGAGAGTTCTATCAATCTTCCATTAGGTATTTTGAAAATAACTAGACCAGTAAAAGCTCTGGATATTATTATTCGTACTTGCACAAGTGTAAATATGTTAACTCAGAGTAAAACCAGGATTTTTGAAAAAGAAAAAATTGAATACACTCTGAGGACAATAAAATCTTTACTAAGTTCCACTAAATTTAGTTCACAACTTGATAAAGTAGAAATAAATTTTAAAATTATTGATCATAATTCCTCAAAAGAAAATTTAGAAAAAATCGATTTTATTTTTAAAAGTTTTAAACAAGATTATGACTTAATAAATCTAGATGTATCTAAATTTGAGAAAGATATTAAAAAAACAAATGAAAGAGGAGAAAAAGTATCTTTCAATCAAATTTCCAATATGGCTAACATAAATCAGTCGTTTCTTGAGGCTAAAAAAGCTGAAGATTTAATATATTTTGTTGAAGATGACTACTTGCATCGAAAAAATTCCATCAGGGAAATAATTTTTACTTACGAAAGAATTTCATCTCAATTAAATAAAGAAATAATTATTTGTCCAGCTGACTATCCTTATCTATACACAAAAGCTGATTTAACTCAAAACTTCTTGGGAGAAAATTCACATTGGAGAAAAGTTGACGAAACTTTATGTACGTTTTTAACTAGTAGAAAAATTATTGAGAAACATTGGGATAGATACTTAAGTATGTGCAAAAAGGAACATGCTCCTTTTGAAAAACCATTACATGAAATTTATAAAGAAGAAACATGTATTTCTCCAATTCCATCGTTGGCAATTCATTTTACTAATATAAATTCAATATTCGGTTTGTCTCCTAACGTTGATTGGAAGCAAATTTGGGACGAAAATAACTTATAAAAAAAAGGCCCGAATATTCGGGCCTTTTTTAATAACTTATAAACGAGGGGGAATAAGTTATTAATCTCTTATTGCGTAAGCTTGGACACCAATTTCAGCTTTATCAGTTCCTAACCTTTCAGCTTCTTTACTTACTCTTAAACCTATCGTTGCTTTAAGAGCTACAAATACTGCATAAGAAAGTACAAAACTAAAAAGCACTACCGATAAAGTTCCGATAAATTGAGTGCCAAAAGAGGTTTCACTATTAGTTGCAGGGACTATTAAAGTACCAAAAATACCAGCAAACATGTGAACTGGAATAGCGCCTACAACATCATCTAGACCGAAACCTTCTAACATTTTAGTTCCGAAATACATGATAATAGCACCTATCGCCCCGATAAATATCGCTGCTAATGGACTAGGTGTTAATGGCTCAGCAGTAATCGCTACTAAACCTGCTAATGCACCGTTTAACATCATAATTACGTCTGTTTTTCCACCAATTAAACGACTTACTGCAGCTCCAGCAAAAGTACCTGCTGCCCCTGCTAAGTGGGTATTAACTGCTATTTTACTTATAGCTGTTACGTCATCAAATGTTCCCATTGCAAGTTGACTCATTCCGTTAAATCCGAACCAACCAAACCAAAGTAGGAAAGTACCTAATGTAGTAAGCGGAATACTGGATGCTGCGAAAGGAACCATAACTCTTTTAGATCCAGATCCAGTAAATCTACCGGCTCTTGCACCTAAAACTATTACACCCGCAAGTGCTGCTGCCCCTCCACATGCATGAACTAAAGTTGATCCAGCAAAATCTGAAAATCCAGCAGATGCTAACCAGCCTCCGCCCCATTGCCATCCCATTGATATTGGATAGATGAATCCCGACATAATTACTGCAAATACAAAGAAAGGCCAGATCTTAATTCTTTCTGCTACTGCTCCCGAAACAATTGATACAGTGGCACAAACAAACATTGTTTGAAAGAACCAGTCTGAACTATCAGAATATCCTGTACCGATTTCAGAACCTTCGCTCCACATTGAAAATGAGCCTATATAACCACCTTCTGGTATGCCATAAGCCATTTGATAACCAAATAGGAAAAAAATGATTGAACAAAGAGCAAATTTACCTATGTTTTTTGCTGCAATTGTTGAAACGCTTTTATTTGTTACTAATCCACTCTCCAACATACAGAAGCCAGCAGCCATAAATGCTACTAAAACTCCTCCAATATAAAAGGCTAATGAATTAAAAATATATTGACCTTCTTCTGAAACAGTTGTCTCTGCGAAAGTCGGTGCTGATATACTGCACAAGGCTAATATAGCAACAACTAAACTGAATAATTTTTTCATAAAACTCCTCTGTTGAGAGCTTTATAATTTTTTTTTTATTTCTTAGAATTGAAAAGACCTATTTTTAGCTATGCAGTTTTTGCAAGTAGTTAGCCCTTATTTGAGTTTTTCAAATAAGGGCTAAATAAACCGTTTATCGGTTAAACATTTCTTTCAAGCTTTTAGCCGGTAAAAATTTTACCTTTTGTGATGCAGCTATTTGAATTGACTCACCAGTTCTCGGGTTTCTTCCAACTCTCGCTTTTCTTTTAGCTACTTTGTAAGTTCCGAAGCCCGCAATCTTTACAGTATCATCATTTTTTAAAGCATCTAAAATGATGGTTGTAATTGAGTCAAAGGTTCTCTCAGCATCAGCTTTGCTTTGACCCAGTGTGGACGATATTTTAGCTACTAATTGTTTTTTATTCATTTTAGCCCCTTTTTTAACTAATCTGAACAAAAAACTAATAAAATCAATAGTAATTTGGTGTTTCACGTAAATATCAACACTATATCTTGTAGGCTTAAAAAGTGTTGATTATATTGACTTTTTTAATGAATAAAATGGCTTAAAATAAGCCTAAATCTTTTAAATCGTTAAATGTTGTAAAAAACATTAGGGAAAGTAGTAAAAAAAGACCGATTCGAAAGAATCCCTCTTGTGTTTTTTGTGTCAAGGGCCTACCTAAAATCTTCTCAAAAGCGTAAAACATTAAATGTCCTCCATCTAACATTGGAATCGGCAATAAATTAATAAATCCTAAGCTTATAGAGATATAGGCCATAATACTTAAGAAAGCTATAAAGCCAAGTTTAGCTACCTGCCCGGTGATTTTAGCTATTTTTATAGGTCCGCCTAGTTGAGTGGTGTCTCCGGTTCCTTTAAACATTGAAATAATAAAATTCCAAGAAGCGTCAATTACAAACCAAGTTTCTTTAATGGCATAAAATAAAGCAGTTGCTGGGCCTAGTCTTTCTCTATTAATTTTGTCATTTAAAGGAGCTATTTTTATCCCAATTATCTTTTTATTTGCTTTGTTACCCAAAGAGTCCTCGCCTTTGACGACCTTAGGCGTAACAGAAAATGTCATTTCACCATCATTTCTTAAAATACCAATATCAATTGTTTTTGAAGAAGAAGAATTTATAAAAGCAGAAACTTCCATAATGCTTTTCACATCTTTATCATTTATAGATTTAATAATATCTCCCGACCTGATCCCTGCCTTTTCTGCAGGACTTTCTATTTGAACTTCTTGTATTTGAGCAGGAGTGAAATCTTTTCCAGCAAACATATAAATAAATGCGAAAATAAGAATTGCTAATAAAAAATTTGCAAAAGGCCCGGCCGCTACAATTATAGATCTTTGATATAAAGGTTTAACTACAAATAATTTTTCTTGGTCTTCTTTACTATATTTTTTTAATAATTCTTCTTGCTCTGCTTGACTGAAAACATTTCTGTCACCAAAAAATTTGACGTACCCTCCTAGAGGGATTGCGCAGAATTTCCATCTTGTTCCATATTTGTCATTAAATCCAAAAATTTCTTTGCCAAAACCTATGGAAAAATCTGTAACCCCTACACCGTATTTTTTAGCATAATAATAATGGCCGTATTCGTGAATAAACACTACAACCGTAAGTAGTATAATAAAAGGTATAATAAAAGATATTAAAATTTCCATTCGTTTACTTTACTAAATAAAAAATTTCTAAAAGCTACTAGCCTTGCATTATTTTTTAGTGATGCTGGATAAACAAAATGAGTTTCTGTTGGCTTACCAGGATCGTTTGGTAAAACTTTAGTAATTCCACTAATATTGTAAGTGATATAATCTGGTAAAGCTGCTAAACCAACGCCGCTTTGAACTGCAAGTAGTAACCCATAAACACTATTTACTTTCATTAAAGATTTTCTTTTTTTTCCTTCTTTTGCCCCAATTTTTAATACCCAGTCAGGATTATAAACAGGTGATGGTGTGCCTTTACCATAAGTAATGAACTTATGCTTGTCTAAATCTTTTAATGTTTTTGGATAACCATTTTTTTTCAAATATTCATTAGAACCATAAATATGATAATTAAAATCGACGAATTTTTTTTGAATTAAATTTAATTGTTTAGGTCTTCTCATTCTAATTGCTACATCAGCTTCACGGGTTGCTAAATCAAGTTCTCTATCATCAAATATTAATTCTATTTCAATACCAGGATTAAGGTCCATAAATTCTTTTATTCTCGGAGTTAACCATGTGGTTCCAAAACTTACGACAGTGGTAACAATTAATTTACCGTTTAGTTTATCTTTTTGACCACTAAGATTTGACTCCACATCTTTCAATTTTGATATAATTTCATGAGCTGATTTAAAGAGATACTCCCCATTTTCTGTTAAAACTAATCCCCTAGCGTGACGTTCAAATAATTGAACTTTGAGATCATTCTCTAAGCCTTGTATTTGGCGACTTATTGCTGATTGGCTTAAATTTAGTATGGTAGAAGCTTTTGTAAAACTTGAGGCCTCAGCTACAGTATGAAAGATCTTTAATTTATCCCAATCCATATCGATATCTGATTATAGTTTATTTATTTGGATTTACTATAGCTCTTCCAAAGAACTCACCTTTTAACAGTTTTGGAAAGGTATCTAGAAGTTCAGTAAACGATAGCTCTTTTGTAAATGATTGAACTTTAGAAAAATCTATTAATTTTGCAGCTTCATCCCAAATAAATACCCTTCTTTTTATAGAAGATCCTGACGAATCAATCCCCCACAGTTTTACTCCTCTAATTATAAAGGGCATCACAGTAGTATTTATTTTTATACCTCCTGCATTACCGCATGCAGCTACTATTCCACCTGGTTTAGTTTGCGCAAAAATTTTTGTTAGGGCTGCACCACCGACAGTATCAACAACGCCATCCCAAACACCTTTTTCCAATAGTTTACTTTCACCATCAAATTCTTTTCTGTCGATTATATTTTTTGCACCCAAATTTTTTAAGTACTCATTTTTATCTTTTTTACCAGTCACTGCATGAACATCGTATCCCATTTTGGATAGAATCATTACAGCAATGCTTCCTACTCCTCCTGTAGCGCCTGTAACTAAAACATCTTTTACTTTTTCACCTAATAATAACTCCTCTTTTGCTCTTACTGCAGCAGCACATAACAAAGCTGTAAATCCTGCTGTGCCTAACATCATAGATTTATGAGAATTTAAATCTTTTGGCATTTTAATTAAAAAATTAGCGTCAACTTTAGCGTATTGAGCAAAACCACCAAAGAAAGCTTCTCCCACTCTAAATCCAGTCAAAATTACTTTATCGTCTTTTTTAAATTTATTATCTTCACTCTCAACTACGGTACCTGAAAAATCTATACCTGGAACGAAAGGAAATTTTCTTACAATCTTACCTCCATTATTTAAAATTAATGCATCTTTATAATTAAGACTTGAATAATCTATTTTAACTAAAACATTTCCATCTTTAAGATGACTTGTGTCGATTTCTTTAATTTCTCTTGTGAATTTTTCGTTTTGATTATCTATTACTACAGCTTTAAATTTTTGAGACATTTATTTTTTAATATATCTTAGATATCTATTTTGAATACCTAAGTCTTCTCTGAAAGAACCTAAAAAATAGTTTGTAACTGTTGTTGCTCTCTCCTTTTTGACGCCCCTCATGGTCATACATTGATGAGCAGCATCGATGGTAACTGCTACTCCTTTCGCGTCTAATGAATTCATTAAAGTTTTAGCGATCTGCATTGTAAGTCTTTCTTGAGTTTGAAGTCTTTTGGAGAATATTTCTACCGTTCTTGCTAACTTGCTTAAACCTACAACCTTTTTATTAGGAATGTAAGCAACATGCGCTACTCCAATTATAGGTGCCATATGATGCTCACAATGACTTTCAAGTGTGATGTTTTTTTCCACTACCATATCGTCATAACCCTCTACGTCTCCAAACGTTTTGGATAAATCTGACTCAGCGTCTTGATGATAACCTTTAAAATATTCCTTGAATGCTTTAATTACTCTCTTTGGTGTCTCAACTAGGCCCTCTCTATTTGGATCCTCTCCTATCCATTTAAGAATAGTTTTAAACGCTTCCTCAGCCTGTTTATCGGAAACTTCAGGCTTTTTGGAGGATGTTTTATCTGCATCTTTAACTAACTTCATTGTTAAGAGGTTTTATAGGACATATTTGATTAATGCAAATTGCTATTTTGTCTTTTTTTCATTATTTTACCCTCATGTTCAAAAAGAGAGAAAGCGTATTAGAGGTAGAAGAAGGAAAATTTCTATCTCCCAAATTTGATAAAGATGGCCTTATTCCAGTTACTACATCTGACAGTGGCTCAGGTGAATTATTGATGCATGGTTATATGAATGCGGAAGCTCTAAAAAAAACAATTGAAACCAAAGAGGCACATTATTGGAGTAGATCTAGGAAAGATATATGGCACAAAGGAAAGACAAGCGGTTTTGTGCAAAGAGTTATTGATTTAAGAATAGATGATGATCAGGATGCATTGTGGATGTCAGTAGATATTGGAAATGGAGCAAGCTGTCATGTTGGATATAAATCATGCTTTTATAGATCAATACCTTTAGGAAAAATTGAGAATTCTAAAGAAATTAAATTAGAATTTAA
>CACNYH010000020.1 GCA_902624495.1 uncultured Pelagibacteraceae bacterium
GAAGTTTTTAATGACAAGATTAATAAAACAAATCAATTTTCCCTCCGATCTTAGAAAATTTAAAAAAGAAAATTTGAGACAAATTTCGGATGAATTAAGGGATGAATTAATTGATGTAGTATCTGAAACTGGTGGACATCTTGGTGCTGGATTAGGAGTAGTTGAGCTTACCGTAGCTTTACACTACGTTTTCGATACACCTAAAGACAAGCTTGTTTGGGATGTAAGTCATCAGTGTTACCCACATAAGATTATTACTGGAAGAAGAGATAGAATAAAAACTTTAAGAAAGGGCGGAGGGTTATCTGGTTTTACAAAAAGAACAGAAAGTGAGTATGATCCATTTGGTGCTGCTCACAGCTCAACCTCTATATCTTGCACTCTAGGAATGTCAGTAGCAAAAAAATTATCTAATAATATAAATAACGTTATTGCGGTAATTGGTGATGGCGCTATGAGCGCTGGAATGGCCTATGAGGCCATGAATAATGCAGGAGCATTAAAATCAAATTTAATTGTAGTTTTGAATGATAACGATATGTCGATAGCAAGGCCAGTAGGGGCTATGAGCAAATACCTGGCCAATCTTTTATCTGGAAAATTATATTTCAGTTTTAGAGAAACTATCAAAATGATCATTTCTGCATTTTCAAAAAGGTTTAGCCAAAAAGCTGGTAAAGCTGAGGACATGTTAAGAAATATTGTGACAGGTGGAACGTTATTTAGTGAGCTTGGGTTTTATTATGTTGGCCCAATCGACGGTCATGATGTAGAAAATTTGGTACAAATATTTGAAAATGTTAAAAGATCAAATCACCAGGGACCAGTTCTTATTCACGTAAGAACCCAAAAAGGAAAAGGTTACAAACCGGCGGAAGAGTCAGGCGACAAATACCATGGGGTCTCAAAATTTAATATTTCTACTGGAGAACAATCTAAATCTACTTCTAACACTCCTTCATATACAAAGGTTTTTGCAGAGACTTTAATTAAACATGCAGAACAAGATACTAAAATAGTAGGGATAACTGGAGCTATGCCTTCTGGTACAGGTTTAAATTTGTTCGAAAAAAAATTTCCGGATAGAACATTTGATGTAGGAATAGCAGAACAACATGCTGTAACTTTTGCTGCAGGATTAGCTACCGAAGGTTATAAGCCTTACGCAGCTATTTATTCAACTTTTTTGCAAAGAGCCTATGATCAAGTAGTACATGATGTAGCATTACAATCTCTTCCAGTTAGATTTGCTATTGATAGGGCAGGTCTGGTTGGTGCAGACGGACCAACTCATGCAGGCTCATTTGATATAACTTACTTAGCAACTTTACCAAATTTTGTTGTGATGGCTGCCAGCGATGAAGCCGAACTAGTAAAGATGATCAATACTTCAATAGATATAAATGATAGACCTTCTGCTTTTAGATATCCAAGAGGAAATGGTATAGGAGTGGAATTACCTTCGTTAAATGAAAAATTAGTCATTGGAAAAGCAAGAATTATTAAAGAGGGTAAAAAAGTAGCTTTATTAAATTTTGGTACAAGGCTCGAAGAATGTAAAAAAGCATCAGAAAAACTTTCTTTAAAAGGTATCGACTGCACAATTGTAGACGCACGATTTGCTAAACCTTTAGATGAAAAATTAATTATGGAAGTTGCAACTAATCATGAGGTTTTAATAACAATTGAAGAAGGTTCAGTAGGAGGTTTTGGATCACATGTAATGCAAATGTTGTCTGATAGAGGTGTTTTTGATACTGGTTTAAAATTTAGATCTATGATTTTACCAGATATATTTATAGATCAAGATACCCCTGACAAAATGTATGAGGTAGCTGGTCTTGATAATCTTTCAATTGTAAAAAAAGTTGAAGAGACTTTAAATTCCAACATAATATTAGCTAAAAATAAGAACAAGATATCTTAATTAACCGCATTGCGCTCTATTCATTAAAAAATGATCCAATAGAACACAATTAATCATTGCTTCACCTATCGGTACAGCTCTTATACCAACACAAGGATCATGTCTTCCCTTTACGGAAATATTTGTGTTTTTGCCTTTTTTATCAATTGTTTTCCTATTTGTTAAAATTGATGATGTAGGTTTAACAGCGAATGAGGCCACAATATTCTGCCCTGAAGAAATACCACCTAAAATTCCACCAGCTTGATTAGATTTAAATTTTACTTTTCCTGAGCTCTTACTCATCTCATCGGAGTTTTCTTCGCCACTTAAAAATGCTGCGTTCATACCTGCTCCAATATTAACTCCCTTAACTGCATTGATGCTCATTAAAGCTGCAGCAATATCTGTATCTAATTTTGAGTAAATCGGAGATCCTAAGCCAACTGGAATACCACTAGCTCTTAATTCAATTATTGCGCCACAAGACGAACCTGCTTTTCTTACAGCTAAAAGATATTTTTCCCAAAGTTTTACAGATTTTTTGTCTGGGCAGAAAAATGGATTTTTTCTTATTTCACTATCTTTCCAATTTGTTTTATCACACGACATCAAGCCTAATTGAGTTACTGCACCAACAACATTAAATTTTGATCCAATTATTTTTTTTAACACAATTTTAGCGACAGCACCTGCCGCAACTCTGCAAGCAGTCTCTCTAGCAGATTGTCTTCCACCTCCCCTGAAATCTCTTATCCCGTATTTTTTGAAATAAGTATAATCTGCATGACCAGGTCTAAACTTATTTTTTATTGTTTCATAGTCCCTAGATCTTTTGTCTTCATTATGTATGATAATTGAGATTGGCGTGCCAGTCGTCTTTCCCTCAAAAACTCCTGACAAAATTATGGCCTTATCAGACTCTTTTCTTTGAGTAGTGAATTTTGACTGTCCTGGCCTCCTCCTATCCATATCTTTTTGAATATCTTTCTCAGATAAAGGTATATTTGGCGGACAACCATCAATAACACAGCCAATAGCTGGGCCATGAGACTCTCCCCAAGAAGTAAATCTAAAAATTTTTCCAAAAGTATTAAAAGACATTGATAATTAATGTATAAATTATTTTAAGGAAATTATGAATCAAAAAAATGGCAAAAATTCCTTAGGAATTGATATTTGTTTCGAAGATCTAGACAATCCTATAGAATTGTTCAAAAAATGGTTTTCTAAAGCAGAAGAAACTGAGATTAATGACCCTAATGCTGTTGCTGTAGCAACATCGAGTAAAGATAATCAACCCAATGTCAGGATGGTTCTTCTTAAAGGTCTTAGTGATAAAGGATTTGTATTTTACACTAACTTCAATAGTAGAAAAGGCAGTGAATTAAAAGATAACCAAAAAGCTTCAATGTGTTTTCATTGGAAGAGTTTAAGACGTCAAGTAAGAGTTGTAGGTAAAGTTGAGGAAGTTTCAACAAAGGAAGCAGATGATTATTTTAATTCTCGACCTTATAAAAACAGAATAGGTGCGTGGGCTTCTTCCCAATCAGAAAAATTAGATCAAAGAGAAACTTTTTTAAAAAGAATTAAAGATTTTGAAAAAAAATATCCTGATCAACAAAATGTTCCAAGACCTCCTCACTGGTCAGGGTGGAGGCTTTTGCCTGAAGAAGTAGAATTTTGGTTAGATGGAGAAGGAAGAATCCACGAAAGATTAAATTATAGAAAAAAAAATAATAAATGGGAAAAAGAACTTCTTTATCCTTAAAAAGATCGATTAAGACTAAAGCTCGTTAAATTTTGTAAGATTTTTTTATCTTCGTTATCAGGGAAAATTGCAAGCGAGTCATAGGAAACATTTACAAAGTATTCCGCTTTTTTAAATGTAGCCTCCACTGCTTTATATTTGTTTATAAGAAATAATACATTATTAAAATCTTTTTCGGATCTTTTTTCTTTCTTCATAATTTCATTAAGAAATTTTTTCTCTTCTTCATTTCCTTTCTGAAAAATTATAATCATAGGAAGAGTAACTTTTCCTTCAAAAAAATCTTTACCGATTTCTTTACCAAACAATTTTTCTTTTGCATAAAAATCAAGGGCATCATCAGCTATTTGAAAAGCTAAACCCAAGTTTCTTCCGTATGACTCTAAAGCTTTTTTTTCTTTTTCATTACTTCCTGATAAACAAGCTCCTGTTTTAGTAGCTGCCGAAAAAAGTGAAGCTGTTTTTAAGTTAATAATATCTATGTATGTTTCCTCTAGCAGATCAGCTTCTCCTTTATGTTGAAGTTGTAATACCTCACCTTGAGCAATTTTTGAAGATGTAGAAGATAACAATTTTAAAACTTCTAAATCACCGTCTTCAACCATCATTTCAAAACATCTACTTAGCAAATAATCACCTACCAAAATAGATGATTGATTTCCCCAAACAGAATTTGCAGTTTTAACTCCTCTCCTTAATTCACTTTCATCTATTACATCATCGTGTAAAAGAGTTGCAGAATGTATTAATTCAACACAAGCAGCTAAATTGATATCTCTGTTGTCTTCTTTATACCCGGTTAATTTTGCGGACTCTAAGGTAAGAAGTGCTCTTAGTCTTTTACCGCCTGACCTTAAATGATGATCGCTCATTTTCTGAATTAGATTTACTTCACTCTTCAACTTTTCTTGGATAAGATTTTCAACCTTTTGGAGCTTATTACCAAGAAGGTTCTTAAGTTCTAGATAAGCAGAATTTGCTGATTTTTTTAGCGGTACAACTGATCCCATATACAACATTTATATTTGTTTTTAGTTAATAATAAATTTTTAAATGGTCACGTGGTGACGCACCCACAATTCAACTATAAGTAGCGTAATTATTAATTAAATTTTAATTTTTTACTGTTATAAGAATATAAGTAATCATCAAAAAATATGTTTTCAATTTTTAAGAAAAAAAAAGTAGTTCCCCACGTCAGACTTACAGGCATCATAGGTTCAGCGGGAAAATTTAAACAAGGTATGGAATTAGCCAATCAGAGAGATATTTTGAAGAAAGCTTTTGCAGTAAAAAAAATCACTCACGTTGCAATATCAATCAACTCTCCTGGAGGATCACCAGTTCAGTCACATTTAATTTATAGTTATATAAGACAGCTTGCTGAAAAAAATAAAGTAAAAGTTATTATATTTGCAGAAGACGTTGCTGCATCCGGTGGATATTTTATTGCGTGTGCAGGAGATGAAATTTATGCAAACTCAAGTTCTATAATTGGTTCAATAGGTGTAATTTCTGCATCCTTTGGTTTTAAAGACTTAATTCAAAAAATAGGAGTTGAAAGAAGAGTTTATACAGCTGGAAAAAATAAAAGCACACTAGATCCATTTAAAGAAGAAAAAGAGGAGGACATTAAAAGATTAAAAACTATACAACTTGAATTACATGAAGACTTTATAAAAGTTGTCAAAAGTAGCAGAGGGTCAAAACTTAAGGATCCCGAAAAAAATAATATCTTTACTGGAGAATTTTGGACCGGAAAAACATCATTAAAGCTTGGTTTAATTGACGGAATTGGAAACGCTGACCAAGTGTTAAAAGAAAAATTTGGAGAAAAAGTAATTATCAAAACATTTGAAAAACCTAAAGGTTTTATCGCAAGAAAACTTTCTTCATCCGTTCAAGACCCAGTTGAAAAACTTGTGAATTTAATTGAAGAAAAATCGATGTGGCAAAAATTTGGTTTATAGATGCCAGCTAAAAAAAAAGTTAAAAAAAAAAATAACTCTCTTTCTTTTCAAGATATAATCATGAATCTCCAAAAATTTTGGGGAAGAAATGGCTGTATAATTTTACAACCATATGATTTAGAAGTTGGAGCTGGGACTTTTCATCCTGCAACTACTTTAAGATCTTTAGGTCCTAAACCATGGAAAGCTGCTTATGTTCAACCTTCAAGAAGACCAACGGACGGTAGATATGGCGAAAACCCAAATCGTTTACAACACTATTATCAATATCAAGTAATAATTAAACCATCCCCTAGCAATATTAAACAAACATATTTAAAAAGCTTAGCGGCCATTGGTATTGATGTAAAAAATCATGACATTCGTTTTGTTGAAGATGATTGGGAAAGTCCAACCTTAGGAGCAGCAGGATTAGGATGGGAAGTCTGGTGTGATGGAATGGAAATTACCCAATTTACTTATTTTCAACAAATGACAGGTATAGAATGTAAACCTGTTCCAGTCGAAATTACTTATGGTCTTGAGAGACTATGTATGTTTGTTCAAGAAAAAAATAATGTTTTTGACCTGGATTGGAATAATAATGGTGTGAAATATAAAGAAGTTTTCTTTCAAGCTGAAAAAGAATTTTCTGCTTATAACTTTGAGTTTGCAAATACTGATACTTTACTTAAAAATTTTGAAAATACTGAAAATGAATGTAAATCTTTACTTCAAAAAAATCTTTCATTACCAGCTTATGATCAGTGTTTAAAAGCTAGCCATATATTTAATTTATTAGATTCCCGAGGCGTTATAGGTGTAGCAGAAAGAACTGGTTATATCACAAGGATAAGAGAGCTCGCAAAAGGATGCGGTGCATTATGGTTAAGCTCTCAAAGTTAATTTATGGCAGAACTTTTATTGGAACTTTATAGTGAAGAAATTCCACCTCAACTTCAAATAGGAGCAAGAACACAATTAAAAGAATTTATTGAAAGTTCATTTAAAGATAATGAAATTAAATATAAAGAGCTATTAGTATTCTCTTCACCAACAAGGCTAGTTCTTTTAGCTAATGATATAGCTGAAAATATAAAAGTAGCAGCTAAAGAAATTAGAGGACCAAAAATAGGATCTCCTGATCAAGTAATACGAGGTTTTGTGAAAGCAAAAAAAGTATCAGAACAAGATTTAATCGAAAAAGATACCGATAAAGGAAAATTTTACTTTATTAAAACTCAACCAAAGTCAATTTTAGTTGAAGAATTATTGAGCAAAATTATCCCTAAAGCTATGAGTTCAATTAGCTGGAAAAAGTCAATGAAATGGTCTGATCACAATTTAATGTGGGGAAGACCTCTTCAGTCAATATTTGCAATATTTAATAATAAAAAACTTTCTTTTAACTTTGATCATTTAGAGACAACAGATAAAATAATTGTCGAGCAAGATCTGATAATAAAATCTAGAAAAATTAACAATTTTAAAGAATACTTAAGTTTCCTTAAAACTTTTAATATTATTGTTGATCATCAAGCTAGAGAACAAATTATTCTCAAAAAGATTAGTTCTATTTCAAATTCTAAACAGTACAAAGCGAGAATTAACAAAAACTTATTAGAGGAAGTCGTGAATATTGTTGAAGACCCTAATTTATTACATGTAAGTTTTAACAAGGATTATCTAAAAATACCTCAAGAAATTATTATCTCTACTTTGGAGAAACATCAAAGATATTTTCCAATTTTTGACAGTAGAGAAAGATTAACAAATAATTTTTTTGTTGTTGCGAATAAAAAAGATGAAAAAAAATTCATTTTAGAGGGAAATAAAAGAGTCATTGAGGCAAGATTAGCTGATGCTAAATTTTTCTGGGATAAAGATAGATCTAAAAATTTGATTAAACAAATTGCAAATTTAAAATCAGTTACGTTTTATGAAAAACTTGGAACTGTTTATGACAAAATTCAAAGATTAAGAAAACTAGCAGGTTTGCTGTCTGATGATTTGAATATAAGTAAAGAAAAAGTACAAGTTGCTGCTTCAATTTCAAAATCTGACTTATGTTCAGATTTAGTAGGGGAATATCCTGAACTTCAAGGAGTAATGGGAAAATATTTTGCTTTAGCACAAGGATTCGAAGAGGACATCGCTAACTCAGTTAGTGATCATTATTTACCTATTGGTTTAACATCTTCGTTACCTAAAAAACCGTTTAGCTATTCAATTTCGATTGTAGACAAGATTGACACTTTAGTTGGTTTTTTTGTAATTAATGAAAAACCTACAAGCTCAAAAGATCCTTTTGCTTTAAGACGAGCAGCAATAGGTTTACTAAGAATAATAATTGAAAATAAATTATCATTTAGATTAAGAGATCTAATTAGTTATGCAATAAGACTATATCAGGAACAAGGTGTTGAGATAAAAAATGAGAAAACTGAACAAGAGGTTCTAGATTTTATTAAAGAAAGAATGAGAAACGTTTTAAAGTTAAGAAATATTAAACCTGATATTATAGAAGCCTCAATTAGTTCACATGCTGGAGATAATTTTTTAGATCTTTATGCAAAAACTATTTTAATTCATAAATATAAAGATAAAGGAATTGGTCTTAATGCAATTAGCTCTTATAAACGAGCATCAAACATTTTGGATAAGGCTGGTAAAGGAATCACAGGAAGACCAGACGCTGTTTTATTTAGAAAGGAAGAAGAAAGAGTTCTTCATGAAAAAATTAATGAAATTAGAAAAGCTTTTACTGTTAAAGATGAAAATAAAGACTACGAAAGTTTGTTAATAAAGTTATCTGGCACCAAAGAATCTACAGATAATTTTTTTGAAAATGTGGTAGTAAATGATGAAAATCATGATATTAAAAATAATCGATTGGAGCTATTAAAAATGTTTTGTAACACTTTTGATAATTTTATCGATTTTTCAAAATTAGAGGGTTTGTAATGGCAAAAGTTGTATTTAGTTTTGATGATAAATCTGCAAAAAAATTAAAGAATAAAAAAAATATTTTAGGTGGTAAAGGTGCCAATCTTGGAGAGATGGGAAGATTAGGTTTACCCGTTCCCCCTGGATTCACTATTACAACAGATGTTTGTGATCTTTTTTATAAAAACAAAAAAAAACTTCCTAAAAGTGTTATTAAAAATATCGAAGAAGAGCTTAAAAATATTGAAAAGAAAACTAAAAAAAAGTTTGGTGATCTTAAAAATCCTTTATTAGTTTCAGTCAGATCAGGTGCTAGAATTTCTATGCCTGGTATGATGGATACAATTTTAAATCTCGGTCTTAATGATAAAACAGTAGAGTCATTAAAAAAAAAAACTTCAAACGGTAGATTTGCTAAAGATAGCTACAGAAGATTTATACAGATGTATAGCAATGTTGTTCTTGGTGTTGAAGGGCACCTGTTTGAAGAGTTAATTGATAATTATAAATTAACAAAAGGTGTATTACTAGATACAGATTTAGATGAAAGTGATTGGGATGGTTTGATAACAAATTTTAAAGATCTGGTAAAAAAAGAAAAAAAAATTAATTTTCCACAAGACGTAAAAGAACAATTACTAGGAGCAGTAAATGCAGTATTTTTATCTTGGGATAGTCAAAGAGCAAAAACATATAGAAAGTTAAATCAAATTCCTGAACATTGGGGAACAGCAGTAAACGTTCAAGCAATGGTTTTCGGTAACATGGGTAACAATTGTTCAACAGGTGTTGCTTTTACCAGAAACCCATCAACTGGCGATAATTCTTTTTTTGGTGAATTTTTAATTAATGCCCAAGGTGAAGATGTTGTAGCAGGAACGCGAACACCTCAATATATAACAAAGAAAGCTAAACAAGAGTCTGGTTCAAAAGATCCATCAATGGAAGAGGCAATGCCTAAAGTTTATAAAGAGCTGGCAAAAGTATTCCTCAAATTAGAAAAACATTACAAAGATATGCAGGATATAGAGTTTACAGTTGAAAATAATAAACTTTGGATGTTGCAAACTAGATCAGGAAAAAGAACAGCCAAAGCTGCAATTAAAATTGCAGTTGATATGGTTAAAGAAAAATTAATATCTAAAAAAGAAGCAATTAAAAGAATTGATCCAAAAACTTTAGATACTCTATTACATCCAACTCTAGACGATAAAGTCAAAAAAGAAATTATTGCATCTGGTTTACCTGCATCTCCTGGTGCAGCAAGCGGAAAAGTTGTTTTCACCGCAGATGAAGCAGAAAAATTAAATGGGATGATGCAAGATTCAATATTAGTGAGGTTAGAAACTTCACCAGAAGATATACATGGAATGCATGCAGCTAAAGGAATTCTTACAGCTAGAGGAGGTATGACTAGTCATGCTGCGGTTGTAGCACGAGGAATGGGAAGACCATGTGTTTCGGGTTCAAGTGAAATTACGATCGATTATGAATTAAAACAATTTAAAGCTGGAGATGTAGTTATTAAAGAAGGAGATATTATTACCATAGATGGTGGAAGTGGAAAAGTAATGAAAGGCTTAGTGCCTACTGTTCAACCTGAAATTTCTGGATACTTTTCTACAATAATGAAATGGGCTGATGAATTTAGAAAATTAAAAGTTAGAACGAATGCTGAAACAGAAGCAGACAGTAAAACAGCGAGAGAATTTGGTGCTGAGGGGATTGGTTTATGTAGAACAGAGCATATGTTCTTTGATGAGGAAAGAATTTTATCAGTAAGACAAATGATTTTATCTAAATCAAGAGAAGATAGAAATAGTGCGCTGGATAAACTTTTACCTCATCAAAAAGAAGACTTTAAAAAAATATTCAAAGTCATGTCAGGTTTGCCTGTAACAGTAAGATTGTTAGATCCACCACTTCATGAATTTTTACCAAAAGCTGATAAAGATATAGAGGAAGTTGCAAGATCTTTAAATTTATCAGCAAAAGAAGTTAAAGATAGAATTTCAGAACTTCATGAGGAAAACCCTATGCTTGGGCATAGGGGATGCAGACTCGGTATTTCTTTCCCAGAGATTTATGAGATGCAATGTAGGGCAATTTTTGAGGCTATAATTGAATTAAAAAAACAAAAAGTTAATGCAGCTTTTGTAGAAATAATGATACCGTTGGTTTCAACTGAGTCTGAATTAAAAATTTTAAGAGCTTTAGTTAATAAAATTGCAAAAGAAAAAGAAAATGAAAATAAGTTAAAACTTGAATATATGGTTGGTACTATGATTGAATTACCACGTGCTGCTTTACAAGCGAAGTATATTTCAAAACATGCTGATTTCTTTAGTTTTGGAACTAATGATTTAACACAAACAACCTTTGGGATAAGTCGAGATGACTCAGGAAAATTTTTAAACGATTATATTGATAATAAAATTTTTGATATAGACCCATTTGTTAGTATTGATCAAAATGGAGTAGGTGAGCTTGTAGAAATAGCGTCTTCAAGGGGCAGAAAATCAAACAAGAATATTAAATTAGGTATTTGCGGTGAACACGGTGGCGATCCAAAAAGCATTGAATTCTGCTCTAGAACAGGTCTTAACTATGTTTCCTGCTCTCCATTCAGAGTTCCAGTAGCAAGATTAGCTGCTGCTCAAGCAGAATTATCTAAATAATAAAGTCGTATCAAATGATTTGGCACTATGAGTAATCGCGCCAACTGAAATTCTATTTACGCCTGTTTTTGATATTTGTTTAATATTTTTTAAGGTTGCATTTCCTGAATACTCAGTTTGATATTTATTTTTACAAAGTTTTAAACATCTTTTTAATTGAGAAGAGCTCATATTATCAAAAAGTATTCTTTTAAATTTTAAACCTATAACCTGCTTTAGCTGATTGATGTTTTCTATTTCGACAGTAATAATTTTTTTTGTTTTAATCGCTTTTTTAACCAAGTCTCTTAGATTATTTGATGCTCTAATATGATTATCCTTAATAAGAATTTCATCACTTAGATTGTATCTATGATTATGCCCACCGCCTTTTTTGACAGCATATTTTTCAAGTGTTCTCAAATTAGGTGTAGTTTTTCTTGTGCAACAAATCTTAGTTTTTTTACTAATTTTTTTTATGAATTGATTAGTAATTGTTGCGATACCTGAGGCATGATTTAAAAAATTTAAAGCAGTTCTTTCTGCTGTTAAGATTGTTTTTGTCTTAGCTTTGATTTCAGCAATCAACTTATTCTTTTTAATTTTTTTTCCATCTGAAACTTTCTTAGAAAAAACTGTTTCTCTTCCAACAAACTTAAAAGCTGTTTTACAAAAATCTAATCCAGCAATTATTCCATCTTGTTTAGCTATTATTTTAGCTTTGATAATTTTATTTTTTGAGCTAATTAGACTTGTAGTAATATCACCTCGAGGTCTTAAGTCTTCCGCAAGGGCCTTTTTCACAACTGATTTAATATAAAGTTGAGTTAATTTTTGCACTGATCTAACGACCAATTTCAGTCATTCTTTGTACTGATTGTCTCGCTGCTTTAGCCATTTTATCCTCAATGAAAATTTCATTCTTTTCATTTTCTAAACAATCAAGAATTTTTTGTAGTGTAATTTTTTTCATATAAGGACAAAGATTGCAGGGCTTAATAAACTCAACATTAGGGTTATCTGCTTGAACATTGTCACTCATTGAACACTCTGTAACTAACATTACCTTTTTTGGTTGATTTTTTTTAACATAATTAATCATACCACCAGTTGATCCTGCAAAATCACATTCATTTAAAACATCACTGGGACATTCGGGGTGACCTATAATTTTTATTCCAGGATTCGCATCTCTAATATCTTTAATTTCTTTTGCTGAAAACTGTTCGTGCACGATACAAGAGCCTTTCCACGAAATTATTTTTACCTTAGTTTGCTTAGCGACATAATTTGCTAAATGCTGATCTGGCAAGAATATTATTTTATCACTATTTAAAGACTCTACTACTTTAACTGCATTAGCAGAGGTGCAACATACATCAGTTTCTGCTTTAACGTCTGCAGAAGTGTTAACATAAGATACAACTGGAACGCCTGGATATTGTTTTTTTAACAATCTAACATCTTCTCCAGTTAACGAAGCAGCAAGGGAACATCCTGCACTCATATCAGGAATTAAAACTTTTTTTTCTGGACTCATTAATTTTGCTGTTTCAGCCATAAAATGAACTCCGCAAAGAACTATTATATCTGCAGATGTTTTAGCAGCTTCAACTGCAAGTGCTAGCGAGTCAGCTGCAATATCTGAAACTCCATGATATATTTCAGGTGTTTGATAATTATGAGCAAGAATTACAGCGTTCTTCTCTTTTTTTAATTTATTTATTTTTTCTATTAAAGGGGCGTGTATTTTCCACTCTATTTCTGGAACGTGTTTAGAGATTTTTTTATAAATCTCGGAAGAGCTTCTATTAAACTGTTCTTGTGCAGACATACTTATTCTAATCTATCAACTTGAACTAATATTGTCATTCATTTATTGTCGCATTATTGAAGCGGTCGTGCTGAAATTGGTAGACAGGCACG
>CACNYH010000021.1 GCA_902624495.1 uncultured Pelagibacteraceae bacterium
CTTCTGTCACTGTCTCATTACTTGATCCAGCAAGAGGTTTTGCGCCTTTATCAACCTTAATACCTGGTACAGCTCCATGTTTAGAAATTAATTCTGGAATTGAGAGACCTAAAGTAGTTTTTTGCCTAATTGTTTCGTCAAATAATATTACTCCACCAATAAAATCTTTCATAGCACTTGAATTAAAAAGAGTTTGTCTAAAATTTAGTCTATTTTTTTCTATGTTCTCAACATTTATACTTTTAAATCTTTTAGCTATTGTTCCAGTGCTTTCATCTGCAGCAAGGATACCTTTTCCTTCAGCGCACATTTTTTTTGCTATTTCATTTAATGTCATAGCGTTTATTTATTTTAAAACACTTATACCAGGCAAGTCTTTTCCTTCTAAGTACTCTAAAAATGCACCTCCTGCTGTTGATAAGTGCGAGAAAGAAAGTTTGTTATTACTTTTATTTACTGCAGCTATAGTGTCTCCACCTCCAAGAACAGATATTAAAGATCTCTCAATAGTATTTTTGGAAATATTTTCTGCAATCGATAGAGTACCTCTTGAGAAATTTTCATTTTCAAAATATCCAGCTGGGCCATTCCACAAAACCGTATTTGACTCATTAATCTTTTTTTGAATACTTTTAATAGTATTACTACCTATATCTAAAATTATTTCGTTGTCTAATATCTCATTGATGTTTTTATTTCTGCCACTTCCATCAAAATCTATTCCTACAATGCAATCTTCTGGTATTAATATTTCACAATTACTTAACTCCGCTTTTTTATAAATATCTTTAATTATCTTTTTTGTATTTTCTTCAATTAATGATTTACCTACATTAAAATTTTTATAAACTAAGAAATTATTGGCCATTGCCCCAACTATTATAAGATTATTAATTTTTTTAATAAGACTTAAAATAACATTAATCTTTGTTGAAATTTTAGACCCACCTATAATGCAAGTAACTGGTTTTTTTTTATTTTTTATAACAAGGTTTATTGCTGTTATTTCCTTCTTTAATAGCGGACCAGCATAGCTTTTTTTAACAAATTTTGTTATATTATGAACCGAAGCCTGCTTTCTATGAGAACATGAAAATGCATCGTTAATGTAAATGTCTCCAAGTGAACCTAATTTTTTTGAAAAACTCTGATCATCCTCGGTTTCTTCCTTAAAAAATCTTATATTTTCTATTAGAATAACTTCGCCTCCTTTTAAATAAGAAAATTTTTCATTAGTTTCATTATCAAAAGCTCCTCTAAAAAAATACACATTAGTTTTTAGAATATCTTTGAGATACTTATAGATGGGTGTCAAAGATAATTCTGGAATATTTACTCCTTTTGGTCGACCTAAATGGCTAATAATTATAATTTTTGCTTTTTTTTCTATTAATCTATTTATAAATGGAAGGCATAAAGTTAGTCTAGTATCGTCTGTTATAACCTTATCTTTAATAGGTACATTTAAATCTAATCTGAGAATTATTTTAAGATCTTTAGTTTCTAAATCGTCAGGAAAGAAATTTATTTCACCCATTAATTTTTATTACTCTCTCAATTTTTTTTGAATAAAATTTGTTATTTCTTCCTCTGATAATTTAAAATATTTGTAAACTTCTTTATATGGAGCACTCTTACCAAATTCATCTATACCTAAATTAACACCTTTATCTTTAATATATTTTTGCCAAGACATAATACTTCCGGCCTCTAATGTTACTATTAACGAATTTTCCTCCAAAATATCTCTACGGTATTGCTCAGGCTGTTTATCAAAAAGCTCCATACAAGGCATCGAGACGACCTTTGAGTGAATATTATTTTCTTTAAGCTTATCTTGAACTTTTAAGGCAAGCTCTACTTCGGTACCAGAAGCTACTAATGTTACTTTGCTTTCATGTGAAGTAATATTTACTGTATAAGCTCCTTTTTCACACTTATTTACTTTAGAGTTATTAGGATTTATGTAAGGAACTTTTTGCCTTGATAAAGCAATTGCACTTGGGGTGTTATCACTTTTTAAAGCTATCTCCCAACATTCAAGAGTTTCATTAATATCTGCAGGTCTGAATACATTTAAATTTGGAATAGCCCTTAAACCAGACAGTTGTTCAATTGGTTGATGAGTTGGACCATCCTCACCAAGACCAATAGAGTCATGTGAAAAAATATAAATTACTTTTAGACCCATTAAAGCAGAAAGTCTGATAGATGGTTTACAATAATCTGAGAATATTAAAAACGTTCCTCCGTAAGGTATTAATCCGCCATAAAGCGCTAAACCATTCATAATTGCAGCCATACCGTGTTCTCTGACACCATAATGAATATAGTTTCCGCCAAAGTTTTTACTGTTAATAATTTTAGAATTATTTGTTTTTGTATTATTAGAACCACTCAAATCTGCTGAACCACCAATTAAATGTGGAAGAAAAGTTGAAATTTTTTCTATGGCCGCCATTGAACATTGTCGTGTTGCTAAACTAGGTTTAGCTTCATAATGTATTTCTTTTTCGTCAAAAATTAACTTTTCTAAATCTTCAAAATCAAATTTTTCAGAAATTTTGTTAATCTCACTTATAACTTTCGGATTTTTTTTATTTACTTTTTCAAGCCAATTAACTTCTAATTGTTCACCTCTTTTTCCAATTTCTCTCCATTCATCAAAGATTGCTTGTGGAATTTCAAAAGGTTTACTATTCCACTTAAGCTTTTTTCTAACTAAAGATATTTCTTCATCACCTAAAGGAGAACCGTGAGAAGAAGCTTTACCAGATTTATTTGGCGAACCAAACCCTATTATAGTTTTACAAGATATAATCGTCGGTTTTTTTGATTTTGAT
Organism: uncultured Pelagibacteraceae bacterium; assembly: GCA_902624495.1. Classification (GTDB taxonomy): domain Bacteria; phylum Pseudomonadota; class Alphaproteobacteria; order Pelagibacterales; family Pelagibacteraceae; genus Pelagilacustribacter. The sequence goes on from CACNYH010000021.1 coordinate 2,844, forward strand.
GCTTTAGTTATTGCTTTGGATATTTGTTTTTCATTATGACCGTTAATTTCTTGAAAATTCCAACCATAGGACTCAAATCTTTTTTTGTAGTTATCTGAAACACTTAACGAGGTAGAGCCATCAATCGAAATTTTATTATTATCAAAAAATACTATTAAATTTTTTAATTTTAGATGACCGGCTAAACTCATTACCTCATGACTTATTCCCTCCATTAAATCTCCGTCACTAGTGATCACATATGTCTTATTATTAATAACTGCTTGACTAAACTTTTTTCTAAATATTTCTTCGGCTATTGCCATTCCAACTGCATTAGCTAATCCTTGCCCTAAAGGACCAGTTGTGGTTTCAATTCCAGTCCCTTTTTTGTATTCAGGGTGCCCAGCACAAATTGAATTTAATTGTCTAAAATTTTTTATGTCATCAATCGAAATACTTTTATAACCAGTTAGGTAAAGAAGAGAGTAAAGCAACATCGAACCATGGCCAGCAGATAAAATAAATCTATCTCTATTAATCCAATTAGGGTTTTTTGGATTAAACCTCAGGTGGTATTTAAATAATACAGTTGCCACATCCGCCATACCCATTGGCATGCCAGGGTGGCCAGAATTAGCTTTTTGTACAGCATCGATTGATAAAAATCTAACTGCATTTGATAATTGATTTATATTTACGCTCACTTTTTATAACCTATATAGACTTAAACAAAGTATATCAATAATATGATATAATATTTTATGAGCATAATTGAAAAGAAAGAAAAAAATTTAAATCTATTAATTAACAAACTAAATTCATTAAGTCTTACTTATTCACAGTCTAGTTATGAAGTTGAAAAAATTATAACTGAGAAAAATGAAATAATGAGACAAAAAATTGAAATAGAAAAAAAAAATCAGGAGTTGATTAGGGAGCACAAGTATTTAAAAGAAAAGATTTTGATTTTACAATCAGAGGTAAAAAAAAGATCTCAATTAGAGGACAGTTTTAATCAAGAAATAGAAGAATTGAGTCAGGAAACAGAAAATTTAGTATCAGAGATAGAAAAATGGCAAATGTAAATGTAAAATTTAATAACAAAGATTATTTACTTTCTTGTGATGATGGACAAGAGGAGTCCTTAAAAAAGCTAACTATTTTTTTAGACAAAAAATACTCTGAGTTAAAAGATAAGTTAGGAAATATAGGGGAAAATAAGCTTTTATTAATTACTACAATACAATTAATTGACGAATATTTTGATTTAAAACAAAAAGTGAGCCTGCAAAAAACTAAATTAGATGAAATTTCAAATAAGTTTAAGGAGATCAAAACTTTAGCAATAGAGTACAAAAAAGATAAAGACGTAGAAATAGAAAAACTAAATGATGAATTAGAAAAGTTCAAAAAAATGATTGAAACAAATAACAATCTTTATGAGTCAATGCTGGATAAAACGACACAATCATTAGAAAAAATTATTTCAAATACAGAGTCTCTATCCAAGATACAATAAATGGATACAAAAAGGTTAATTAGAGAAAAATATTTTCTTAAAAGAAAAAGACTTTTTTTTGAGATAAAAAAAACTTATTTTAAGCCTCTCATAAACATAATACGAATAAAAAATATTAAAACTAAAACAAATATATCATTGTACTATCCAAGTAATTTTGAGGTAAATATTCTTAAAATTTTAGATATTGATTTTTTTAAAAAATTCAACTTTTCTTTACCTGTTATTAAAAAAAATCAAGAAATGCAGTTTTTCAGATGGAAGAAAGGAGATATTTTGCAAATAAATAAATACGGAATACCCGAGCCAAAAACATCTAAAAAAATAAACCCTGGAGTCATTTTAGTACCACTATTAGCATTTGACAAAAACAAAAACAGAATTGGTTATGGTAGAGGCTACTATGATAAGTTTTTAAACACTCTATTAAAAAAACACAAAAAACATTTAACAGTTGGTATTGCTTTCTCTTTCCAAAAACACCATAACCTGCCTGTAGATAAAAGGGATATCAAATTAAATCACATACTTACAGAAAAAGGTATTATATCATGAAAATTTTAGTCCTTGGAGATGTTGTGGGTTTTTCAGGAAGAGAAGCAATCAAAAAAAATCTTCCTAAAATTATCGAAGATAACCGAATAGATTTTTCAATTCTTAATGGTGAAAATGCTGCAGATGATGGCAAGGGAATTACAAAAGAAATAGCTGAAGATTTTTTTTCATTAGGAATTGATGTCATTACATCTGGTAATCATATTTGGGACAAGAATGAGACAACTAGATATATTGAAAACGAAAGGAGACTTTTAAGACCAGCAAATTTAGTTGAGGGTTCTCCTGGAAAAGGATTTGGAATTTATTTGTCAAAAAATAAAAAATACAAGATAGGTGTTATTAATTTAATGGGGAATGTTTTTATGAAAAAAACAAACGATGTATTTGTCATAGCAAAAGAAATTTGTAAAAAGATTATTTTAAAAAAAAACGTAGATTTTTCTGTAATAGATTTCCATGGTGAAATTACAAGTGAAAAAATGGCGATGGGACATTTTTTTGATGGTATTTCAACTTGTTTTGTTGGAACCCATACCCACGTACCTACTGCTGATACAAGAATATTAGAAAATGGAACTGCGTATCAAACCGATATTGGAATGTGCGGTGACTACGATTCCGTGATTGGAATGAATAAAGAAAACTCTTTAAAAAAATTTTTTAAAGAAAAGGATGCAGTTCAACACTTTCCTTCAAAAGGCGAGGGTACATTATCAGGTATTATTATTGAAGCAGAAATAGAGACTGGACTTGCAAAAAAAGTTACTAGATTGATAAAAGGGGGTAATTTAGTAAAATAGTTATGGCAGGACATTCTCATTGGGCAGGCATTAAACATAAAAAAGGAAGAGTAGATAAAGAAAGATCTAAAATATTTTCAAAATTATCTCGAGAAATAACCGTTGCTGCTAAATTAGGAGATAAGGATCCTGATATGAATCCTAGATTAAGAACAGCTATACAAGCTGCAAAGCAAGCTAATATGCCTAAAGATAATATTTCAAGAGCAATGAGTAAGTCAGAAGTATCTGGTGATAGAAATTATGAAAATTTAAGATATGAAGGTTTTGGACCATTTAACACAGCTCTAGTAATTGAAACTTTGACTGACAACAAAAATAGATCAGCTTCAAGTATACGAACAGTTTTACAAAAAAATGGGGGAAGATTAGGAGAGTCTGGTTCTACAACTCATATGTTCAGAAGGTGCGGAGTTATTCATATAAGTAAAGAAAAAATAAGTGAGGAAGAAGCTTTAGAAATTGCCATAAATTCTGGTGCCAAAGATTGTTCAAGTAAAAGAGGTATCCATGAAATTTTAACAAAAAAGGAAGATTTCTATAAAATTAAAACAAAACTAGAAAACAAAATAGAAAATTTTGCTTATTCAGCGATTGAATGGAGGGCGCTAAATTGTCTTGATCTAGATAAAGATCAAAGCAAAAAGATGTTAGAGTTGCTGATTGCTCTTGAACAATTAGATGACGTTCAAAATATTTTTACTAATGCAAAAATAGAAAATTTAATATGAAGATAATAGGAATTGATCCTGGCCTAAGTGGAGCAATAGCCATATTAGAAAAGAAAAAAGTTTTAAATTTGTTCGACATGCCTGTGATGGCTGAAGGAAAAAAAAATAAAAAACAATTGAATAGTGCACATTTAGTAAACATAATAAGAGAAAATTCTATTGGTGATGAGGAAATAGCAGTAGTAGTAGAACAAGTAAATGCAATGCCCGGCCAAGGAGTAACGAGTATGTTTAATTTTGGTCAAACTTTTGGCGCTATAAAGGGTGTTTGCGCAGCACTTAATTTACCAATATTTTTTGTGAGACCCTCAAAGTGGAAAAAATATTTTGAGTTAATTAATTCGTCAAAAGACTCAAGCAGAACTAAAGTGATAGAGATGTATCCCTCACTTTCAAGTCAGCTAGCAAAAAAAAAGGATGTAAATAAATCAGATGCTATTTTAATAGCTAGATATTATTATGATACAAGATTAAAAGATATCAATTAGTTCTAAATAATTAAAAATACGCCAAATTCATGACACAATCTAAAAGTAATCAATCTCAATGGAACAAGATATTGCAGCTCAAGTAGTTGGCCTAGGAGGAGCTTCTGACTTTACTTTATGGAGTCTTTTTGTAAGAGCAGACTTTGTAGTGAAATTTGTTATAATCTTATTAATTTTTAGCTCTATATTTTCTTGGGCTTTGATATTCGATAAATTTAAACTCTTTAAATCTATTAATAAGTCAACAGAAGACTTTGAAAAAAAATTTTGGAAGGCAAAATCTGCCGAAAGTTTTAATAATAACCTTCCTGTAAACTCAAAAGATCCAGCAACATTAATTTTTAAAGCAGCTATGGCCGAACTATTAAAAACAAAAAGACAATCCACAGCAATACAAACAGCTAGAGTAGAGAGAATTTTAGAAATTGCTACTGATACTGAATTGAAAAAAGTAGAAAAAAATTTTACTTTTTTAGCAACTATTGGATCAACCGCTCCTTTTATAGGTTTATTTGGAACAGTTTGGGGTATAATGAATTCGTTTCAGTCAATCGCGATATCAAGAAATACTAGTCTTGCGATTGTAGCACCGGGTATAGCCGAAGCGCTATTTGCGACTGCTTTAGGTCTTCTAGCTGCAATTCCTGCGGTTGTTGCTTATAATAAATTCAACAGCGACTCTAGAAGGTATTTTTCAAAGATAGACAATTTTTCTAAAAGATTTTTATCAATTATCTAAAATGGCATTCAAATTTAATCGCTCGAGAAATGAACCAATGAGCGAAATAAATGTAACTCCATTTGTAGATGTTATGCTAGTTCTTTTAATTATATTTATGGTAACCGCACCATTACTTACAGTAGGAGTTCAGGTGGATTTACCAGAGTCAGCAGCAGACTCTCTTCCTGATGATCAAGAACCATTAACAATAAGTATAAATTCAAAAGGAGAAATTTATATTCAAGAACATCAAGTTACGTATCAAAAAATGGTTCCAAAATTATTAGCAATAGCTAAAAACAGAACAGACACAAGAATTTATGTAAGAGGTGATAAAAATATAAATTATGGAAGAGTTCTGGAGGTTATGGGAACATTATCAGGCGCAGGTTTCTCAAAAGTGGCATTAATTTCTGAACCTTATAAAAATTAGGATGAAATATGATAAGAAGTTTAATTTACTCAATTACATTCCATTCTCTAATGATAATTTTAACTGTGTTGAGCTTACCTTTTATGCTTAGAGAGCCAGTTGATCTACCCCCTATTGTTTCCGTTGAATTAATCCAAATTTCTGACAAAACTAATATTCCATTTGCTCCAAAGGCTAGAAAAATAATTGAAGAAACAAAAAAAAAGGAAGACGAAAGAGTTGTTTCTGAACAGGCTCCTCCTGCAGCAAAAGCAAAAGAAAAACCTGACAGAATTCCTTTGCCAAATGAAAAAAAAGAGGAAAAAGAAATAGTTAAAAAAAAACAGAATCCCGAAGAAATTAAACCTCAAATAAGACAATCTTCAGAGTTTGAAAAAAAAGAGATAATTGACACTAATCAAATAGCAGCATTAATTGACAAGGCTAAGGAAATTGAGGCAGTTAAGAAAATGGATGACAATAAAATTACCCAAAGTACCCAAAAAAATTCATTTGCTACCGGTCTAACTTTATCTGAAGAAGATGCACTTAGAGCACAAATATTTGGTTGTTGGAGCATTCCATTAGGCTTACCTTATGATCAAGATTTACTTGTAAGAATAAAATTACAATTAAAAAAAGATGGTACAATTATGAAATCTGAAATTTTAGATCATGAAAGGATGAACAAACCTGGACAAAAATTCTACAAAGTTTTAGCTGAGAGTGCTCTTAGAGCAGTAAGATTGTGCCAACCTTTAAAAGTACCCCCAACAGGTTATGACAAATGGAAAGAATTACAATTAAATTTTAATCCTACAGAAATGTTGAAAGGATGATATGAAAAAAACAATATATATTTTTTTAATAAATTTTCTTTTTTTTACAAATTTAAATGCTTTGATTGAAGTAGATATTACAAGAGGAAATTTAGACCCTTTGCCTATTGCTGTATCACCCCTTCATGTTGATATTAAGTCAGAAAATTTCAAGGATTTAAAAGTAAAAGACTTAGGAGCTGAGATTGCAAAAATAATTGAAAAAAATTTTAGAAATACAGGATTATTCAATCCTCTTAAAAAAGAAGCTTTTGTTCAGAAACCAGACATTGCTCATCTCAAACCAAGATTTGAGGATTGGCGTTTAATTAAAGCACAAGCACTTGTAACCGGCAAACTTCTTGTAAAAGATGAAAAGCTAAAAGTAGAATTTAGACTTTGGGATTTAACAGCAGCTCAAGAAATGACTGCATTAGCTTTTACGACCACTCCCTCTAACTGGAGAAGAGTCGCCCATATTATCTCGGATAAGATTTACGAGAGGCTCACAGGTGAGGAGGGTTATTTTGATACAAGAATAATTTATGTTGCCGAAAGTGGTCCAAAAAGTCAAAGAGTTAAAAAATTGGCTATCATGGATCAAGATGGATTTAATACAAAGTACCTTACTTTAGGTAATGAACTTGTTTTAACACCAAGGTTTAACCCAACCAATCAAATGGTTACCTATATGTCTTATTTTAGAAACATGCCAAGAGTTTATTTGTTGGATATCGAAACAGGGACACAAGAAGTTGTTGGGAATTTTCCTGGTATGACTTTTGCTCCAAGATTTTCTCCTGATGGAAAAAAAATTATAATGAGTTTTGCTAAAGATGGAAATTCTGACATTTTTACGATGGATTTAGAGACAAGGGTAGTAGAAAGAATTACAGAGCATTCATCTATTGATACTTCACCTTCGTTTTCTCCTGATGGAAAATTTATTGCATTCAACTCTGATAGAAGTGGTTTACAACAAATTTATGTAATGAGAAGCGATGGAAGCAATGTTAAAAGAGTAACTTTTGGTAAAGGAATTTATGGAACTCCAGTTTGGTCTCCTCGAGGAGATCTAATTGCTTTTACTAAAATGCATAAAGGAAGATTTTATATCGGAGTTATGAGAACTGATGGTTCAGGTGAGAGATTGTTAACAGAGAATTATTATCAAGAAGCTCCCTCGTGGTCTCCCAATGGCAGAGTATTAGTTTTTTACAGAGAAACCAAAGCTGGAAATAAAGGAGAGGGTTTTTCTGCTAAATTATGGTCAATCGATATTACAGGTTATAATGAGAGAAGACTTTCCACAAAAACCGATGCCTCAGACCCATCTTGGTCCTCATTATTATCAAAGTAAGGTTAATTTTTATGTAAAATATACTTGAATAACTTCAAATAATTTGAAATAACCACAATAAACCTAGGGGATAAAATGACATTAAAAACGAATTTAAAAAACATATTAGCAATAGTATTTGCAACCTTAATACTTAGCGCATGTTCAACTGCAAAAAAAACTGGTGACTTAGACGGCGACGTTTATACTGGAAAAGAAACAGTTGAGTACTTAGCAGCAGGAGTTCCGGACAGAGTATTTTTTGCAACTAACAAGTCTTCTTTAACTACCGCTTCAAGAGCGACATTAAGAAAACAAGCAACTTTTTTACGAAAAAACAAAAATTTAAATGTTACAATTGAAGGTCATGCTGATGAAAGAGGTACTAGAGAGTACAACTTAGCTTTAGGAGAAAGAAGAGCTAATGCAGCAAGAGATTATTTAATGACTTACGGTATATCAGGTAAAAGAATTTCTGTTATAAGCTATGGAAAAGAAAAACCAATTAATGCAGAATCTTCTCCGATCGCTTGGTCACAAAACAGAAGATCAGTTACAGTAAAAGTCAACTAACAGCTTAAATTATTTAACTAAAGACCCTTTATTAAATTAAAGGGTCTTTTTTTTGCCATTTTGTAACAATAATAGTTCAGGTATGCTCGAAAATTTTAAGATAATAAAATTATTCTTTGTATTTTCATTCATAATTTTATTAAGCAAGTTAAGTGCTGAAGAAGAAGAAATTTATCTAAAGTCTATTTCAGATCAAATTCAAGTAATAACTAAAGATCTTAAAACTTTAGAAAAAGCTGTTTATCAGAAGTCTGATATTGCTTCGTCTAAAAATATTAAATCTACAAAATCAGATGGTTTAAACGAGGATATCTTAACTAAACATCTTTTAAAATTAAATGATATTGAGGATCAGTTTAGAGAGCTTACTAATAAGTTTGAAGAGGTAAATTTTAAATTAGACAAATTATCTACAAGAGTAACAAAAATTCAATCGGATACGCAATTACGGTTTTCTGATATTGAGAGTGGGGAATTTAAAATTGAAAAAAAACAAAAAGCTATTTTACCTGGATCCACAAAACCACAAGATTTTGGTGCAGCACCCGGATATCAAATGTCCAACTTACCTAAAGAACAAAAGATTAGTTCTATTGAAAGTGCTCAAACAGTAATTACTGAAGAGCCAGAAAAAAAAGAATCACTCCTTCCTAACAAGCCAGCCGGAGAACAATATGAATTTGCAGTAAGTTTTATGAAAATTGGTGATTACGAAACAGCTGAATTTGCATTGAAAGAATTTATTGAAAAAAATAAGGATCATGATTTGGCAGGAAGTGCTCAATACTGGTATGGAGAAACATTTAGAATAAGACAGCTTTACTCTGACGCAGCCTCTGCGTATCTAGATGGTTATCAAAATTATCCAAAAAGTAAAAAGGCTCCTGATAATCTTCTCAAACTGGGCATGACAATGGTACAGTTAGGCGAGAAAGACCAAGGTTGTAAAATGATTTCAGGCTTAAAAAAAGAATACCCAAAAGCTAGCAAGTCTGTGTTACAAAAAGCTCAGTATGAGCAAAAAAAATTCAAGTGTAAATCTTAAAAATAATTTTGAAAAATTTAAAGATTTATCAAATATATTTCATAATTTTGAAAAAAATTTAAATAAACTCAAAACGAAAAAATTTCTTGTCGCAGTGTCTGGTGGCCCAGATAGCTTAGCCTTAACTGCTCTAACAAAAATTTATTCATTGGAAAATAGAAAAAAATTTTATTATGTATTAATAAATCATAATATTAGATCAAATTCTAAATTAGAGGCAAAACAAGTAAAGAATCTTTTAAAAAAATTTAGAATTAAATTAAACATTATTCATAACACAAAAAAGATTATTAAAAATATACAAGGTGAAGCCAGAAAGATAAGGTACGAGAAACTAATTAGCTTTTGCAAAAAAAAGAATATAAATACAATCATAACAGCTCATAATTTAGAAGACCAGGTCGAAACTTTTTTTATAAGACTTTCAAGAGGGAGCGGTTTAACAGGTTTATCTTCAATGAAAACACTATCAAAATTAGAAAAAGGGATATACCTTTATAGACCTTTATTAGATGTTGAAAAAAAATATTTAGTAAAAATATCGATAAAAATATTTAAAAAATATTTCAAAGATCCATCAAATTTAAATAAAAAGTATCTTAGATCCAAAGTTAGAAATTTGAGAGTTCCTTTAAAAAAAAGCGGTATTGAATATGATCAAATCATAAAATCAATTAAAAACTTGGCTTCAAGCAAGATCGCC
>CACNYH010000022.1 GCA_902624495.1 uncultured Pelagibacteraceae bacterium
TAAAAGTCTCGGACAAATTAGATACAATCGGTTTATTCGGTAAAACAGTTAAAGACGTCGCTTTATTGGCAAAATGCTTAATAAAAAAAGATTTATACGATCCCGCAACTGTGTATTTTTCAGCAGAAGAAATGATGGAAGCATGTGATAAGGGACCATTATTCGAACCAAAATTTATTTTTTATAAAACTGATAAATGGAAAGATATAAATAAAAAGTCTCAACAAGCTTTTGAGTTTTTGATAAAGAATTTTAAAAAAAATATTGAAGTATTTGATACACCTTCTTATTTTAAAGATATCCCAAAGTATTTACAAATTATTCATGAGACCGATATGGCTAATAATTTTCAAGTTTATTATAAAAAAGATAAAACTAAACTTTCTAAAGAAATGAGAGAAGCGATAGGTAGAGGTTTGAAATACTCTGCAAAAGAATATGCTGATGCATCGGATTTCATGCAGCAAAGTTATGACTCATATAGCGAAGTTTTCGAAGATTATCATGGAGTAATTACTCCTTCATCTAGTGGTGTCGCTGACAAAGGTCTTAAATCAACCGGAAGCTCAGACTTTCAAAAGAATTGGACTTATATGGGTCTTCCAGCTATTTCATTGCCTTTACTTACTGGGGAAAATGACTTACCATTAGGAGTTCAATTGGTAGGTAACAAACTAGATGATCTTCGATTTTTAGGAACTGCTAATTGGTTAGAAAAAAATTGTAAAGATGAAGGATAAACTAACAATTATTGTCGGTGTCGCTATTTGCACAGCCTTTTTATTAGGTCTTGCAACAACTTTGACAAGATCCATGATGATTGGTTTTTTTGACGTGCTACCTGTTTATATATTAATGGGAATAGTAATTGTGATGATGTTCTATGAAGCCTTCTTCGATAACAAAAAGTAATTATTTTCCTTACCTACTATTATTTATTCAGCCTATTTTTATGGCCACAAACACAATTGTTGCAAGAGGAGGAGTTGAGTCAGTACCACCAATCTCATTAGCGTTCTGGAGATGGTTTACGGTATTCATTATACTTTTTCCATTTTTTTTTGATGAAATCTTAAAAAATAAGAAAGAGTTAAATAAAGAGTTTTTTAAACTCTTTTTCTTAGGTTCGATGGGTTGTGGCATTTGTGGAGCTTTCCCAAATCTTGCAGGAATGACAACAACTATGGCGAATATTGGTATAATCTATACATCTTCACCAGTAATAATAATTTTTTTATCAATTTTGTTCTTTAAAGAAAAAATTAACTTTTTTAGGATATTAGGCTTATTAATTTGTATTGCAGGTGTTTTTACAATTATATCTAAAGGTAATCTAGATTTTTTAATTAACTTAAATTTTACAATAGGTGATTTATGGGTATTGGGAGCAGCTTTAGGCTGGGCTCTATATTCAATTTATTTATTAAATTGGAAATCAAAATTTAGCTTAATGGCTCGATTTACGCTAATTGCAATGTTTGGTTTTATATCACTTTTCCCGTTTTTTCTTTTGGAAAATTTTTACTTTGCTAAGACAAATTATAATCAGACATTTTTGTTCTGGGTTATATTTGCCGCTATTTCTCCAAGTATTATAGCTTTCTCTTTATATACAAGGTTACAAAAATATGTTGGCGCATCTTTTGCTGGGTTTACTTTATATTTATTCGCAGTTTATGGTTCTATCTTTGGAATTATAATTTTTGAAGAACCACTTCTTAGTTTTCATTACTTAGGTGGCTTACTGGTCTTTACTGGAGTCTATTTCGCTAGGAAAAAAGCATGAAGTATATTTATTTAGCTTTATCATCAATTATATTAGCTTACATTATAATTGTACTTTTCACTTATTTGTACCAAAGAAAATTGCTTTATCATCCAAGCGAAAATAACTACACAGGAGATGAAATTCAATTTGAATATAAAGAAGTTTTTATTGGGGTTGATAAAGATATAAAACTTAAATCATGGTTTTTGGAAAAGGACATAAAAAAATATAAAACAATTTTATACTTCCATGGTAATGCAGGCGATCTAACCAATAGGGTTCATAAACTTAATGAATTAAATAAATTAAATGTAAATATTCTTATTATTTCATGGAGAGGGTTCAGTGGTAATCTAGGCGAACCAACAGAGAAAAATTTGTACAATGACTCTAGAAAATCTGTTGAATGGCTTAATAATACTGGAGTAATAAATAAAAATATAATTTTATACGGTGAGTCATTAGGAACAGGTGTTGCTACAGAGTTAGGTCAGGACAATTCTTTTTCAGGTATTGTTTTAGAGTCACCTTTTACCTCAATCGCAGATGCAGCAAAAATTTATTATCCCTATTTACCTATCGATTTATTAATTAAAGACAGGTACGACTCTTTAAAAAAGATTAAGAATATAAATATTCCTATTTTAATTATGCACGGTAAGAAAGATGATGTTGTTCCTTTTAAAATGGGTGTAGAATTATTTGATAAGGCCAATAATCCAAAATTCAATTACTTTTCTGATAACGACGATCATATGATGGAATTTAATGATCAACTGATGAATGCTTTGAGAAAGTTTTTAAATTTCAATACCTAACAAAGCTTTTGAAAAATATTCAGCGTTAAAGGGTTGCAAGTCATCTTCTTTTTCACCCATTCCAATTGCAACTATAGGTAAATTATATTTTTTACAAATTGCTAAAACTACCCCACCTTTTGCAGTGCTATCAAGTTTTGTAATTATAAGACCTGTTAGATTATGTATTTTACTAAACTCCTCAACTTGGTTCAATGCATTTTGACCAGTGGTCGCATCAAGAACTAGTATTACCTCGTTAGGAAAAGACTCATCTATTTTTTTCAGGACATTGATAATTTTTTTGTATTCTTCCATGAGGTTTTTTTTATTTTGTAATCTTCCTGCCGTGTCTATCAAGGCGACATCAATTTCATTTTTTTTTGCAAATTCAGCAGTTTTAAAAGCAACAGAAGCCGGGTCACTATTTATTTCTGACTTAATTATATCTACTTTTACTTTTGCAGCCCAAACTTGTAACTGATCTATGGCTGCTGCTCTAAAAGTATCTGCAGCTCCAAAGACAACGGATCTATTATTATCTTTAAAATACTTTCCAAGTTTTCCGATACTAGTTGTTTTTCCAACACCGTTCACACCAGATACAACAATCACAGCGGATTTTGCATTTCCCATTAGGCTTAAATCTTTTTCGTACTTTTGGAGATTTATCGCTAACTTATCAGCTAAGAGTTTTAAAATTTCTTTGTGATCGTCTAAATTTTTATCAACTCTAAAGCTTTCGAAATCTTTTCTAAGCTCTTTTGCTACATCAACACCGGCATCAGAAGAAATGATTAATTCCTCAAATTCTTCAAGAATGCTTGAGTCAATCTTTTTTTTAGAAAAAATATTTTTAAAGCCGTCTGTAAGACTCGATGAACTTTTTCCAAGCCCTGATTTAAACTTATCAAAAATTCCCATTTTATATTTCTAGTTTTATATTGTTTATTTCTGACACTGGACCAGTCATAAATATATTATTTTTTTCATCTAAAAATATATTTAAGACTCCCTCTTTAAATTTAATATCAACTTTGCTCTCTACTAATTTATTATTTTTTCCAGCGGCAGCCGTTGCGCAAGCTGCTGTTCCACATGCTTTAGTAAGCCCAGCACCTCTTTCCCAAACATTAACTAAAATATTTCTCTTATCTAAAATTTGAGCAAATGTAACATTCGTTTTCTCAGGAAATAATTCATGATTTTCAATTAAAGGTCCTATAACTTTCAAATCGTATTTAAAACAATCATCTACAAAAAAAACTATGTGAGGGTTTCCTACATTTAGACAAAACCCGCCAGTAAATTTTTTGCCTTTAATATCTAGTGTGACGTCAGCAGGATTTACTGTTTTTGACAACGGAATATCTTCAAAATTAAACAAAGGTTTTCCCATTTCAAGTTCTACCATTAAATTTCCGACAATTTTAGCATTAAGAATCCTATTGCTTGTTCTTAATTTTATTTGGTTAGCATTTAAATCTTTACTTAAAAGATAAGCGACACATCTTGAACCATTCCCACAAGCACTTACTTCACCACCGTCAGAATTAAAAATTGTTATTGGGAAAGAATTCTCTTTTTCTTTTTCGATAAAAATTATCTGATCAAAACCAATATTGCTCCTTTTTCCTAATTCAATAATTTTATCTTTGGTTAAGTTGATAGGATTTGATCTTCTATCAATAATAATGAAATCATTACCCAATCCATCCATTTTATATGCGTTAATTGATGTCATAATTGATTAGTATAATTATTCATTGACTTTTAAAACCCCAAATTGTAGTTTCCACAAACTTTCCGCAAATACACATGTTTTTGCGGTGCTCTTAAAAACAAGAGTGTCGACACTAGTCAGCGAAGGTTCGCCCACTAGTGCGATAGGTGTTGGACGTTATAAAAATGTTTGAAAATTTAACAAATAAATTAGAAAGTATTTTTTCTAAGCTTAAAAGTGCTCCCTCATTGACAGAGGAGCAAGTTGACTCTGGCTTAAAAGAGATACGATTAGCTTTATTAGAGGCCGACGTGGCTCTTCCTGTTACTAAAGAGTTTATAGCTAATGTAAAACCTAAAGCAATTGGTAAAGAAATTATAAAATCAACATCTGCTGGCCAAATGATAGTTAAAATCGTTTACGATGAATTAGTTAATATTTTAGGCTCTAAAAACGAAAAACTTAACTTCAAAGCTGTCCCACCAGTCTCCGTTTTATTAGTTGGATTACAGGGTTCGGGTAAAACAACGTCTGCAGCAAAGTTAGCAAAAAATATAGAGATGAATTTTAAAAAAAAAGTAATGGTAGTTAGTTTAGACGTTTATAGACCAGCTGCTCAAGAACAACTAAAATTACTTGCTGAAGTAAATGGAATTCAATGTTTGCCTATAGTTGACAAGCAACAACCAATCGACATTACTAAAAGGGCATTAAATGCAGCTAATCTTAATGGCTCAGATGTTATTATTTTTGATACAGCAGGAAGAACTCAGATAGATTTACCTATGATGTCTGAGATTAAACAAATTAAAGACATTACAAAACCAGCAGAAACAATTTTAGTAGCTGACTCGTTGACAGGACAAATAGCTGTAAATGTTGCAAAAGAATTTGACACTGCTGTTAATCTTTCTGGAATTATTCTTACGAGGGTTGATGGTGATGTAAGAGGTGGCGCAGCCTTAAGTATGAAACATGTAACAGGTAAACCAATTAAATATATTGGTGTTGGAGAAAAAATCACTGATCTTGAACTTTTTCATCCTGACCGATTAGCTAACAGAATCTTGGGAATGGGCGATGTAGTAACTTTAGTAGAAAAAGCTCAACAAGATTTAAGTGAGGAAAAAATTAAAGAGACAGAAGATGAATTAAAAAAAGGAATATTCACAATGGACTCATATCTTTCACAGTTAAGGCAAATGAAAAAAATGGGTGGAATGGAAGGGGTTATGTCTATGTTGCCAGGAGTGAATAAAATGAAGGCAAAAATGGATCAAGCAAATATAGATGAAAAAATGTTAGTGGAGAATGAAGCAATTATTTTATCAATGACTAAAAATGAAAGAGAAAATCCAAAAATTATTAGCGGATCAAGACGTAAAAGAATTTCTAAAGGAGCAGGCGTAGATGTTTCAAAAATTAATAAACTGCTAAAACAATTTAAAATGATGTCAGACATGATGAAAAAAATGTCTCAAGGAAAAAAAATTCCATCTGGGATGATCCCAGATGAAATGCTCAATCAACTAAAATGAAAGGTATAAAATGTTAAGAATAAGACTATCAATGGGTGGAGTAAGAAAAAGACCCATTTATAAAATTGTAATTGCTGACAGTAGATACCCAAGAGATGGAAAATTTATTGAAAAAATTGGCTCTTACAATCCTTTGCTTCCTAAAGATAAAAAGGAAAGAATAAAAGTAGAAGCAGAAAGAGTAAAATATTGGATGAGTAAAGGAGCTCAGCCAACGATGAGAGTTTCTAGATTACTAGGCGAGGTGCAGTTAATGCCAATGCCAAAACCTGGGAATAATCCTCAAAAGGCAATACCAAAGAAAGATAGAAAAAAAGCTGAAGGAGATAAAAAAGAAGAAACTAAAAAAGACGCTCCAGCAGCTGACGGTAAAAAGCCTGATCAAAAAGCTGAAGCAAAAAAAGAGGATCCTAAAAAGGAACAACCTAAAGCGGAGACTAAAAAGGAAGAGCCGAAGAAGGAAGAACCTAAAAAGGAACAACCTAAAGCAGAAGCTAAGAAAGAAGAACCGAAGAAGGAAGAGAAAAAGGCTTAACCAAAAGGTAATTAGAGATGTTAGAGGTAAAAATTTTTACTTTATATCCAGATCTATTTCCTGGACCTTTAGATATAGGGATATTTAAAAAGGCAAAGGAAAACAAGATTTGGAATTTAAAAGTGATAAATATTAGAGATTATTCAAGAGATAATCACGGCACTGTAGACGATACTCCTTTCGGCGGAGGAAATGGAATGCTTTTACGTCCAGATATATTAGCATCAGCGCTTGATGTGAATACAAAAAAAGGTGAAAAAATTATTTACTTATCTCCAAGAGGTAAAAAATTTGATCAAAGTGTTGCCAGATCTTTAAGTAAAGAAAAAAACTTAAATCTTATCTGTGGTCATTTTGAGGGTGTTGATCAAAGACTCTTAGAGACAAGAAATATTGAGGAATATAGTTTAGGTGATTTTATCCTATCTGGTGGTGAGCCAGCCTCTTTTGTATTAGTCGATGCTTTAGTTAGATTGTTGCCCGGAGTACTCGGAAATAAAGATTCTATCAAAGAAGAAAGTTTTGAAAATCATCTTTTGGAATATCCTCAATATACTAAACCAAGAGAATGGGAAGGCAAAAGCCCACCAGAGGTCCTATTTTCAGGTGATCACGCCAAAATAAAAGGGTGGCGTTTGTCTCAATCAGAGGCTATAACACGTCGCCAGAGACCTGATCTTTGGAAAAAATATTTAGAGAAAAAAAATGAAAAACATTGAAGACATAAATAAAGCAGCAATTAAAAAGATAGTTGCTAATAAAAAAATCACAGACTTTTCTCCTGGAGATACAATAAAAGTCGGTGTCAAAATTGTTGAGGGTAAAAGAGAGAGAATTCAATACTTCGAAGGGGTTTGTATTGCAAAAAAAAATAGAGATATAAACTCATCTTTTACGGTAAGAAAAATTTCATTCGGTGAGGGAGTGGAAAGAACTTTTGCTCTTTATAGTCCAAACGTAGACTCAATTAAAGTAATCAGAACAGGAAAAGTAAGAAGGGCAAAACTTTATTATTTAAGAGACAGAAAAGGAAAATCTGCAAGAATTGCTGAAAAAATTAAAAAGAAAATTGGTGTTGATGTTTCAGTAAAGCCAGAGGAGCAAAAAGTAAAGCCGATCGAGCCTACTGCGCAAGAGACTAAAGCTGAAGAAATTAAAAAAGAGGCTCCAAAAGTCGAAGCTAAAGCTGAAAAGCCAACTAGCGAAAAAAAATAAAATTTAATGTCTAAAACTCTATACGATAAGATATGGGAAAACCATCTTGTTCATGAACAGAGCGATGGAACGTCATTAATTTATGTTGATAGACATCTAGTCCATGAAGTTACCAGTCCCCAAGCTTTTGAAGGGCTAAGATTACAAAAAAGAAAAGTTAGACGACCTGAGTTAACTCTTGCAGTACCTGATCACAATGTTCCTACAACCGATAGGTCTAAAGGTATTAATGATGAAGATTCAAGAATACAAGTCGAAACATTACGAAAAAATTGTAAAGATTTTGGAGTAGAGCTTTTTGATGTAAATGATAAGCGCCAAGGCATAGTCCATATTATAGGACCAGAACAAGGTTTTACACAACCAGGGACAGTAATAGTATGCGGAGATAGCCATACTGCTACACACGGAGCATTCGGTGCATTAGCTTTTGGAATAGGAACATCTGAAGTTGAACACGTTCTTGCTACACAGACTTTAATGCAAAAGAAATCAAAAAATTTGAGAATAAATGTTAATGGCAATTTACCAAAAGGAGTTACTGCAAAAGATGTAATTTTAAAAATTATTGGCACGATTGGAACTGCAGGCGGAACTGGATACGTAGTTGAATTTGCCGGCGATGTAATTAAAAGTTTAAGCATGGAAGAGAGAATGACTGTTTGTAATATGACTATTGAAGCTGGTGCGAGAGCAGGGTTAATCGCACCAGATGAGAAAACATTTAGTTATTTAAAAGGTAAAACTATGTCACCAAAAGGCGAAAATTGGACTAAAGCTGTAGAATTTTGGAAGACTTTGTATTCAGATAAAGACTGCAAATTTGATAAAGAGGTAAATATTGATGGTAAAAATATAGAACCACTAGTTACTTGGGGGACTTCACCTCAAGATGTATCACCAGTTACTGGTGTTGTGCCAGATCCAGAAAATGAAAAGAACGAAGATAGAAAAATGGCCATGAAAAGATCTCTTGATTATATGGGGTTAAAAGCAAACACTAAAATCTCAGACATAAAAATTGATAAAATTTTTATAGGAAGCTGTACAAATGGAAGAATAGAGGATTTAAGATTAGCTGCAGATCTTTTAAAAGGCAAAAAGATTGCCAAAAATGTAAGTGCTATGGTTGTTCCAGGATCTGGATTAGTTAAAGAGCAAGCCGAAA
>CACNYH010000023.1 GCA_902624495.1 uncultured Pelagibacteraceae bacterium
AACAAATAAGAATAAATATAAAGATGATGATATTTCATTGTACATGGATCTAAATAAAGTAAAATTTATAGAAGGTGAAAAAAATAATTTTAAAATCACAGATAAATCAGATTTAGAAAATTTAAAAAAAATCTATAAATCACAGCAAAGAGTGGGAATAGGATTTGATGTTCACAGATTAGTTCCTAAAAGAAAACTTTTTTTAGCTGGTTTAAAGATTAAGTCAAAACTTGGAACGTTAGGCCATTCTGATGGTGATCCAGTTCTGCACTCTGTTACAGATGCAATTTTAGGAGCTTGCAAAATGGGAGATATTGGTCAAATGTTTTCTGATAAAAACAAAAAATTCAAAAATATAAGATCAACAATTTTGCTTCAGCAAGTAATAAATATAATAAAGTTAAAAGGTTACTTTATTAATAATATCGATATCAATATTATTACTCAAACACCAAAAATTAAAAATATTAAAAATAAGATGATCGATAATATTTCTAAATTATGTGAAATTTCTAAAAATCAAATTAACATCAAAGGAAAGACAACAGAAAAGTTAGGTTTAGTTGGAAAAGAAAAGGCCATTGCTTGCGAAACAATATGTTCGGTTATAAAATATGATTAAAACATTAAATTATTTAATTGTTACATGTTTTGGAATTGGATCGATTAGATTTGCACCAGGGACGATCACATCTCTAATCACAACTGTTTTTTTGTACAGTTTATTTCACATAATAAATCTATCAAACAATATTATTTTAGTAACTTTATTGATTATTTTTTTTTATTCTTTTTATGCAGTATCTGAATACATAAAATTTAATGAAAATAAAGATCCTAAAGAAGTTGTTATAGATGAATTCATTGGTCAATGTATTCCTATATATTTATACGAGATCTCACATGGGGTAGTAAAAAACTCCCAAGAAGCAGTTTTGTTTTATATATATATTTTTATCTTATTTAGATTTTTTGATATCAAAAAACCATTTCCTATCAATTTTATCGATAAAAAATTTAAAAATAGTTTTGGAGTAATAATGGATGATGTAATTGCTGGCTTATATGTAGTCCTTACATTAATAATCTTTGTAGTGATTAAATCGAAATTTGTCTAATGAGTTTAAATAAAAAGATAATTTTATTAATCAAAAGAAAAAAGATGAAACTTGCAATTGCGGAGTCTTGCACAGGTGGAATGTTGTCTAATACTATTACATCGGTTAGCGGATCTTCTAAGGTATTTACGATGGGATTAGTCACTTATTCTAATCAAGCCAAAACAAGTGTATTAAAAGTTCCTAAAAAAATAATAAAACAATATGGCGCTGTCAGTGTTCAATGTTGTTTAGCTATGGTTAATAACTTAAGTAAAATTAGCAAATCAAAAGTCTGTGTTTCAATAACCGGGATTGCTGGTCCTAAAGGCGGATCTAAACAAAAACCAGTTGGATTAGTTTATATTGGAATAAGGGTCGGAAAAAAGGTTGTAGTTAATAAATGTAATTTTAAGAATAAAGGAAGAATTTCTATTCAAAAACAAACCGTTAAAAAAACTTTAAATTTGTTGGTACAATTGATTAAACGGGATAGCTAAACTCTGGGTTAACAATTACATCTAAAAGATGCGCAGTAAAACTGTTGAGCAACAAAAATATTCCAAAAGCAGTTAAATAAAGTATAAAAACTAAAAAATTTCTAGCCCGTTTTCTTTGCAAGAGTTGTTTATCTTCGGGTATCCATTCTTTAGTTTTAGACTTAAAATCATAAGAAAACATCCAATAAGTCAGGTTGGTTTCGTTAGGATCACCCGTTCTAATTGTTTTGATATATGAAGACAGGAATTTAAAAGTTAAAATAAATAAAATTAATAAAGATGATATTGTAAACATTATTTATATAATTTAATTGCTCTTTCTTCAAAAGCCTTGGCGATTTTATTCAAACCAAGCTCAAAAGATTTTTTCATTATCCCATTCAAAATTGGATTTTTCAATTCAAAATCAATAAAAAACTCTAGCTGTGTCGAATTGTTTACTTCCTTAAATTTCCACTCATTTTTCAGATGCTTTAATGGTCCATCAAGATTAGTTACTATAATTGTATCTTTTTCTTTATAATAAGATACATGACTCGAGAAAGTTTCATTAAGAATGCTCTTCCCTACTTTTAAATCTCCATTAAATGAAATTAAATCTGCACTTTCATTTCTATCAAAAACTTTTCCTTCTATACACCAAGGAACAAACTCTGGATATTTTTCAATATCAAGAACCATTTCTACTAATTGTTCTTTTTTACAGGGAATAATTTTTTTTATTGATGCGGAAGACATTCAAGCTGTTTATTTCTTGCATCTTGTAGTTTTCTAAAATCTTCATCTGCGTGATAAGAAGATCTTGTAAGAGGTGATGAAGAAACAAGTAAAAACCCTTTTGTTTTTGCTATTTGCTCGAACTCTTTAAATTCATTGGGATGGTAGTAGCGATTTAGTGGATGATGTTTTGGAGAAGGTTGTAAATATTGGCCTATAGTTATAAAATCAACTTCAGCCGATCTGAGATCATCCATAACTTGGATTACCTCTTCTTTATTTTCGCCTAAACCAACCATTATTCCAGATTTTGTAAAAACTTTTTTGTTAAATTTTTTTGCATTTTTCAAAAGTTCTAATGATGCAAAATATCGTGCTCCTGGTCTAACAGTTGTGTAAAGTCTTGGCACTGTTTCTATATTATGATTAAAAACATCTAGGTCAGCCTCTAAAACTTTTTTATAGGCTTCACCTTTTCTTAAAAAGTCAGGAGTTAAAACTTCTATTGACGTTTTTGGATTTTTTTCTCTTGTCGCTTTTACTACTTTGTAAAAATGATCGGATCCACCATCATCTAAGTCATCTCTATCTACGGAAGTAATAACTACATGTTGTAGATTTAAACTTTTTACAGCTTTTGCAATTTTAGCTGGCTCAAAAATATCGAGATCGCCTGGCTTTCCGGTTTTAACATCGCAAAACGCACAAGCTCTTGTACAAGTATCCCCCATAATCATAAATGTTGCATGTTTTTTGCTCCAACACTCAGTGATATTAGGACAGTTTGCTTCCTGACAAACTGTAACTAAATTATTTTGGTTAACAACTTTTTTGGTTTGAAAGAAAATTTGTGAGTCTACTATTTTAGATCTAATCCATTCAGGCTTCTTTTTGATTGGATTTATAGGCTTGTTTACTTTTTCGGGATGTCTAGGTTTTTGGCTCATTTTAATTTAATAATAATTTCATCTTTTGTGCCATATCTAAATTTATCTCTATAAAGCATATCTAAATAATCAAGGTCATTATTTTTAACAAGTGATATTTTATGTTCTAAATCCTTTAATTTGCTAGTCAAAACCTTATCCTTAGTCTTAAGATCTTCATAAATTCTTTTTTTATCAAAATAAGAGATTAAACCTCTTTCGCCTCCAATTAAATTTATACCTATATAAAGCGTAAAAAAGATATTAAATAATAAAAATTTTTTTCTCTTTAAACTTTCAATAAGTCGCATAAGTTAGATTCTAGCCATTTTGGCCTGATTTCCAAGTTCTTCTTCTATGCGTAATAACCTATTATATTTAGCTACTCTTTCAGATCTCGCCAAAGATCCAGTTTTAATTTGAGAAGACATAGTCGCGGAAGCCAAATCAGCAATAAATGTATCTTCGGTATCCCCTGATCTGTGAGAAATGATAGTATTAAAATCTGCAGCTTTTGCCATTGAAATAACTTCTAAAGTTTCAGTCAAAGTGCCTATTTGATTTGGTTTTACTAAAATACAATTTGCTGACTTTTCTTTTATTCCTTTGCTTAAACGTTTTGCATTTGTAACGAATAAATCATCTCCTACAATTTGAACACTTTTCCCTATTTCGTTTGTAATTTTTTTCCATGATTCCCAGTCTTCTTCAGCAAAAGGATCTTCTATTGATTTTATTGGATAGCTAGATATAAGTTTTTTATAATAACTAATATTATCTTCAACTGATGTGTAATTTTTTGATTGAATTGAATACTCCCCTTTTTCATTGATTAATTCATTAGCTGCCACATCTAAACAAATAACTATATCTTTTCCTGGTTTTAAATTCGACTTTTCTATAGCATTTACAATTAGTTCTAAAGCTTGCTCATTTGTTTTAATTGATGGAGCAAATCCACCTTCATCTCCTACATTTGTGAGCATTTTGTGAGATTTTAATAATTTCTTTAAATTTTGAATAACTACATAACATTTTTCAATAGCATCCATAAAATTTTTAGCTGAGTCAGGTCTAATCATAAATTCTTGAATATTTAGATCATTATCTGCATGCGCGCCGCCATTAATAATATTCATTAACGGTATTGGTAAAGAAAAAGTGTTCCCTAGATATTTAAATAATGATTTTTTATTTGATAAAGCTGAACATTTTGAATTAGCTAATGAGACTGCTAGAGTAGCATTAGCTCCCAAATTTATTTTATTTTCACTTCCATCTAAATCTAATAAAGCTTTATCAATTTTTTTTTGATCGTCTGACTCGAGACCTTTAAGTTTATCTGAAATTTTATTATTTATATTTTCAATTGCTACATTTACACTCTTACCTAAAAATTTATTTTTGTCCTGATCTCTTAATTCATGCGCTTCAAATGCACCGGTTGATGCACCTGATGGAGAAATTGCAGTTGCAGAAATATTATTTTCTAAAAAAACTTCTGCTTCCACTGTTGGATTTCCTCTGCTATCAAAGACCTGTCTGCCTTTTATACTTTTAATTTTTGCCATTCTTATTTTACTATCTTATCGATCTCGGTAAGTTTTTTTAACAAAGTTTTTACTTCGTTTAATGGAACCATGTTTGGGCCATCTGAAGGTGCGTTATCTGGATCCTCATGTGTTTCCATGAAAATTGCTCCTACGCCAACAGCAATAGCAGCACGAGCTAAATAAGGAACGAATTCTCTTTGCCCACCACTTTTCTCTCCCATACCACCTGGTTGTTGTACTGAGTGAGTTGCATCAAATACGATTGGAAATCCTAATTTCGACATTATAGGTAAGGCTCTCATATCTGAAACAAGAGTATTATAACCAAAGCTCGCTCCTCTTTCTGTAATTAAAATATTTTTATTTCCGGAGTCTTCAATTTTTTTTATTACATTAGCCATATCCCATGGAGCTAAAAATTGTCCCTTTTTAACATTAATTATTTTACCAGTTTTTGCTGCGGCAATTAATAAATCAGTTTGCCTACACAAGAATGCAGGAATTTGAAGGACATCCACGTGGTTGGAAACTATAGTGCATTGTTCGGCAGTGTGAACGTCTGTTAAAACTGGGACACCAACTTCTTTTCTTATTTTATCGAAAATGGGAAGTGATTTTTCTAAACCTAAACCTCTTTTTCCTTTTAAACTTGTTCTATTAGCTTTATCAAAAGATGTTTTGTAAATAAGATTAATACCTAGTTCGCTTGTAATTTTTTTAAGTTCGTTTGAAATCTTAATAGCATGCTCTTCACTCTCTAGCTGACAAGGGCCGGCGATTAGGGTAAATGGTTTGTTGTTAGCGATCTCAAAATTAGAACATTTTACTTTATGATTATTCATTTTCTCTTATTGATTTTTGCGGCCTTTATAAATGATGAGAATAAAGGATGTGGTGATAAAGGTCTAGATTTAAATTCAGGATGAAACTGAACGCCAAAAAACCAAGGATGGTTTTCTAATTCTATAATTTCTGGTAATTTATTGTCTGGAGATAAACCTGAAAAAATCATACCTTTATTTTCAAATTCTTTTTTATAGTTGATGTTAACTTCATATCTATGACGATGTCTCTCGTTTATTTTTACTTCATTGTAAATTTTGCTTATTTTTGTGTCTTTTTTAAGTCTTGCTTCATAACTACCTAATCGCATTGTTCCACCTAAATCTTTGTCAGTACCCTTCATCAATTTTCCATCTTTTGTCCATTCACTCATAAGTCCAACGACTGACGCTTTAGACGGTCCAAATTCGCTAGATGTTGCTTTTTTTATATTTAATTTATTTCTAGCAAATTCAATCACTGCCATTTGCATGCCAAAGCAAATGCCTAAGAAAGGAATTTTGTTCAATCTTGCATAGTTAATAGCTGCTATTTTTCCTTCTGTGCCCCTTTTACCAAATCCTCCTGGTATCAAAATTCCAGATACTCCTCTAAGTTTATTTTTTATTTCACTTGCTTTTAAAAATTCAGACTCAATTCTTATTAAATTCACTTTTAAATTATTTGCTATTCCGCCATGTGTTAAAGCCTCATCTAAAGATTTATATGCATCTTTAAGTTCAACATACTTGCCAATAATAGCTATGTTTACTTTATTTTTTGTATTCAAAACCAAATGTGTAATTTTTTTCCAAGGAGAAAGATTTACTTTTTTCTTAGATTTAATTTTAAAAAATCTTAAAACTCTTTCATCTAGTTTCTCTTTATTAAAACTTATTGGAGCTTCATAAATTGTTTTTACGTCCACAGTTTCTATAACATCTTCTATTGCAACGTTGCAAAATAATGAAATTTTCCTCCTTTGATCTAAAGGTATAGATCTTTCAGATCTACAAATAATAATATCCGGTTGAATACCTATGCTCCTTAGTTCTTTTACTGAATGTTGAGTTGGTTTTGTTTTTATCTCATGAGAGGCCTTCATGTAAGGAACCAAAGTTAGGTGAATAAATAACGTATTTTTTTTACCTATTTCATTTGAAAATTGTCTTATAGCTTCTAAAAAAGGTAGACTTTCTATATCACCGACGGTGCCTCCTATTTCGCAAATAACAAAATCTTCTTTAGCAACATCATTTTTAATAAATTCTTTAATTCTATTTGTTATATGAGGGATTACTTGAACGGTTTTTCCTAAATATTTTCCCTGTCGTTCCCTTTTTAAAACATCGCTATAAATTTTACCTGTAGTGATATTATCTGACTTTTTTGCTGATATTCCTGAAAATCTCTCATAGTGTCCTAAATCCAAATCTGTTTCAGCGCCATCATCAGTAACAAAAACTTCACCGTGTTGAAAAGGGCTCATGGTCCCGGGATCTACGTTTAAATATGGATCCAGTTTTCTAATTCTAACTTTATAGCCTCGTGATTGTAACAAGTATGCAAGTGATGCAGAAGATAATCCTTTACCTAAAGATGAAACCACGCCGCCAGTAACGAAAATATATCGCGCCATGGAAGTATGTTATACTTCAAAAATTGATAATTACAAAGTCTTAATTACTTGGATTGAGGTATTTGTGGAAGGTTTGAATTTTCTTCTTCTTGTTTTTCCAAAACAGACTGTGTTTCACGGATCTCATCTCTTGAAATTGCTACGATAGCAATACTGCAAATAATAAATAGTGTAGCTATTATCGAAGTAAATTTAGTTAAAAAAGTTCCTACAGATCTAGCAGACGTGAAATTGTCTTGTGAAACACCTAAGCCTAAAGCTCCTCCTTCTGATCTTTGCAAAAGAATTACTATTATTAAAATTATAGCAAGTATGATGTTAACTAAAATAAGCAAATTTTCCATGATGTTTATCTATAGTAATTCTTTATTATATCAATAAATTTTTTTGAGGATTTTGAAGCGCCTCCTATCAAAAAACCGTCAATTTCTCTAATTTCTTTAAACATTTCAACATTACTCCCGTCTACTGATCCACCATAAAGAACAGCGGGGCTTTTTTTTCTAAAGATGTTTTTTAAAACTTGTTTTATATGAATTGTTGTTTTCTTAAGTTCATTTTTTGTTGGTATTTTACCAGTGCCTATTGACCAAATAGGTTCATAAGCAACAATGATATTATTCTTATTAAATTTTTTATCTAACACATTTGTAAGCTGTTTTTTTAAAACGCTAAAAGTTTTTTTATTTTTTTTTTGTGTCTTGTTTTCTCCAATACAAAAAACTACTTTCAGATTATTTTTCAATGCAAAAAAAACTTTATTCTTTAACATTTCGTTTGTATCACCTTCACTTCGATTGTCTGAGTGACCTATTAAAGTATATTTTGCTCCAACACTTTTAATCATAAATGGACTAACTGCTGCTGTATTAGATGAAAACTGGTCTTTTTGGTAACAATTTTGTGAACCAATAGAGATTCTTTTGTTTTTAAAATATTTAGCATATGTCTCAATAAGGGTATAAGGAGGTGTTATTACGACTTTGTATTTTTGACGATTTTTATCTTTTGAATGAAAATAATTAATTTTGTTAAGTATATTAATGGATTTTGGAACTCCAAACATTTTCCAATTTCCAATGAAATATCTCATTATTTGCCTTAGTATAAATTTTAATTTATAGGTGTATAATTTTAAAAACTTAATAGATTATAATAATGCTAACATCAATAGGTAAATTTTCTAAGTCTTTTTTTATAAAACTCT
>CACNYH010000024.1 GCA_902624495.1 uncultured Pelagibacteraceae bacterium
AAATATCTTTATTAGATAAGCCTGAATTTTCTGGCCCAAACATAAATCCAAAACTAGAATTTTTTCTTTTTTTTAAGATATCATTAAGATCCATTATGGTGATATGTTTTTTATTAATATCTCTTCGCCTTGCACTTAATGAAATAACAACATCAAATTGACCTATAGCTTCTTCAATATTATCAAAAACTATAGTAGAATTAATTAGATCGAATGCTCCAACTGATGTAACTTTTGTTTTTTGATTTGGAAATGTAAATTTTGGTGTAACTAAATTCAATTTGTTAAAACCAAAATTTTTTAATGATCGTGCAGCGGCTCCGATATTTTCACCTAATTGTGGTTTGACTAAAACAAAGCCAAATTTATTTTTCATTAAAATTTGCTGGCGCTTTTTCTTTGTAAAGTTTATAATCTAAACTATCAATTAAAGCTTTAAATGATGCTTCAATTATATTTGGTGACACTCCAACAGTGAACCAGCTAATACCCGATTTGTCAGTACTTTCGATCAATACTCTTGTTGTTGCCTCGGTACCTGTATTTAAAATTCTTACTTTATAATCTAATAATTTTAAGTCCGCGAAAAAGTTGTAATATTTCTCAACTTTTGTAAAATTTGATCTTATTGCATTATCAAGTGCATTAACTGGACCGTTACCTTCGCCATCACAACTAATTTCCTTTCCATCTATAAGAAATACGACATTTGCCTTTGTTAAAATCTTATCAGATTTCGAAACGCTTACATTGTAACTTTTTACCTTTAAATATTCTGGTAATTTTCCTAAAAGTCTATTTGCTAGCAATTCAAAAGATGCGTCAGCTCCATCGTACGAGTATCCGCTAAATTCTCTATCTTTAACTTCATCTAAAATTTTTTGAATTTTTGGATTTTTGGAATCTATTTTGACTCCATATTTTTCAAGCCTTGATAAAATATTTGACCTGCCAGCTTGATTTGAAACAATTATATTTCTGTGATTACCTATTAGCTCAGGATTAATATGCTCATATGTTTTCGGATCTTTTTTTACTGCTGAAACGTGCAAACCACCTTTATGCGAAAAAGCCGAAGCTCCAACATAAGCCATATTTTTATTTGGTTTTCTGTTCAATATCTCATCTAAAAGTCTTGAGCAATCTGTTAAAGATGGAAGTTTTTCTTTTTTAATATTAATATCAAATCTCTCATTAAATGATCTTTTAAAAGTTAAAGTAGGAATAATTGACATTAAGTTAGCATTTCCACACCTCTCACCCAATCCATTTATTGTTCCCTGTATTTGTCTAACACCAGACTCTACAGCTGCGAGAGAGTTTGCCACTGCATTTTCTGTATCATTATGTGCGTGGATACCAAGATTTTTACCAGGAATTACTTTTGTAACTTGTTCGACGATTTCTCTTACCTCATTTGGAAGCGTTCCACCGTTAGTATCGCATAAAACAATCCACCTTGCGCCCGAATCATATGCATTTTTTAAACAATCTAGTGCGTAGTTTGAATTAGCTTTGTAACCATCGAAAAAATGCTCAGCATCAAATAAAAATTCTTTTTTATGTTTCACAAAATGCTTAGTCGTTTCTCTTATATTTTCTAAGTTATCTTCATTTTTAATTCCTAAAGCGACTTTTACATGGAAGTCCCAAGTTTTTCCAACTACACAAACTGCAGAGGTATCTGCATTAATCAATGATGCCAATCCTGGGTCATTATCAGCACTCCTGCCTGTTTTTTTAGTCATCCCAAAAGCTGTAAAAATACTTTTTTTAGTCTTAGGAGGTTTTGAAAAAAATTTTGTATCAATAGGATTTGCTCCAGGCCATCCGCCTTCGATATAATCTATGCCAATGTCAGATAAAACATTCGCAATTTTATTTTTATCCTCTAAAGAAAAATCTACACCTTCTGTTTGTGCGCCATCTCTTAAAGTAGTATCAAATAAATAAATTTTTTCTTTACTCATTTGTATCTCCACTTGGTTTTACCTTTTTCATCTTCAATAAGTATTCCTGCATTCAATAACTCTTCTCTTATTTTGTCGGCGAGATCGTAATTTCCATTTTTCTTTGCTTTTATTCTTTCCTCAATTTTATTCTCAATATAATCTTCAGAAATTTTTATTTGTTTCTTTTTTAAATTATTCCACTCGGTCTTGGAAATATTAAATAAGCCTATAAACCTACAAGCGCTATTAAATAATGATTTTTTATCCAAATCTCCAGTATTAGCTTGGTTATACAGTTCATGTATCTTTGCTATAAATCCTGGCGTATTTAAATCGTCTAACAATATATCTGTGGTATCGAGAGTTTCATAGTTTTTTTGTTCCTGATAAAGATTGTACCATTTATCAAGAGTATTTTTTTGATTATTTAAAAGTTCGTCATTCCAATCTAGTGGCTGACTATAATGTGCGCTTAGTAAAGCCAGTCTTACTACTTGGCCCGTATATTTTTTAACTGCATCAGAAATAGTTATTATGTTTCCTAATGACTTTGACATTTTTTCTTTATTAAAAGTTACAAAACCATTATGTACCCAATAATTTGCAAAGCTTTTAGTAGAATTATTGCAACAAGATTGAGCTATTTCATTTTCATGATGTGGAAAAATCAAGTCAAGACCGCCGCCATGAATATCAAATATTTTTCCTAAGTATTTTTCACTCATTACTGAACACTCTAAATGCCAACCTGGTCTGCCTCTCCCCCACGGTGATTCCCAACCTGGGTCATCTTTAATTGATGGTTTCCATAAAACAAAATCCATTGGATTTTTTTTTAAAGTAGAAACTTCAATTCTATTTCCAAATTTGAGTTCATCTAGTTTTTTATTTGATAATTTTCCGTAATCTTTATAGCTTGATACTGAAAAATAAACATGACCATCATTTACATATGCAAATTTTTTTTCAATTAATGATTTTGTCATTTTGATCATTCCATCAATATGCTCAGTTGCCTTTGGTTCGGTGGTTGGTTTTAGACAATTTAAACTTTCACAATCTTTATGAAAAATCTTAGTAATATTTTGAGTTATCTCATTTATTGATTTTTTATTTTTTTTTGATGCTTCAATTATTTTATCATCAACGTCAGTAATATTTCTCACGTAATTTACTTTTTTTCCATAAATATGTTTTAAAACTCGAAATAGTAAATCAAAAACTACTAATGATCTCGCATTTCCAACATGAGGATAATCATAAACCGTAGGGCCACATGCGTATAAAGAAACTCTATTGGAATTTATAGGTTTAAAAATTTCTTTTTTTCTAGATAAAGAATTTGTGAGTTTTAAATTATTCATTAAATGTGCAAACTGGTATAGGGTTCATTTTGTGTAAATTTTTTTTTCTTATTTCTAGATATTTTTTATAGTTTGGATCGTTTTTATCCTCCATAGCTTTTTCTAATTGCTCATAACTCATGCCAAGTTGTTGAATATCATTTCGTCCATCATCCCATAAACCGTCTGTAGGTGGTGTTTCAATGATTTTTTCTGACACTCCTAAGTGTCTTCCTAACTCCCAAACTTGAGTTTTAGTACAATCAGCTATCGGAGAAATATCTACTCCCCCGTCACCATATTTAGTATAGAAACCGACACCAAAATCCTCAACCTTATTACCAGTACCTACAACAATTCCATTATTTGCTGCAGCTGCCTGATACAAAGTTGCCATTCTTAACCTCGCTCTAGAATTTGCATACCCATGTTCATTATCAAATTTGTTTAAAACTTGAGAAAATGAATTAAAGATTTTATCCATCTCTAACAAATGGTGCTCTACATTATTATACTTTTCTTTTAACCATTTTGCATGAGTTAAGCTCAAATCATGTTGTGATTTGATTTGTTTTATTGGCATCGTTAACACAATTGTTTTGCGACCAGTATTAGCACATAAAGTACTTACAACAGAAGAGTCGATCCCACCAGATATTCCTACAACTAAAGCTTTTGGCTTATAAGATGAGGACTCACAATAATTATTGATCCAATCTGTGATTATTTTCGCTCTTTTTTTTACATCCATAATAAGTACTTACCTCTCTTTTTAAGGTTTCGTCCCAATAGTTACAATAACTATTAAGACGCGGCTTGAATAATTTTGTTAGATATTTTTGAGTTTTTCTTAATTTCATCAGAAATTAGAAAAGCTAATTCTAAAGCTTGATCGGCATTCAATCTTGGATCGCAATGCGTTCTATATCTGTTAGATAGATCATTTTCAGAAATTTTTTGGGCACCGCCTGTGCACTCAGTTACATCTTGGCCTGTCATTTCTATATGTAATCCTCCTGCATAGCTACCCTCGGCTTGACTTACAGCAAAAAAGTTCTTTACTTCTTTTAAAACACTTTCAAAAGTTCTTGTTTTAAAACCAGTAGCTGCTTTAATAGTGTTTCCGTGCATAGGATCACAAGACCAAACTACTTTTGCTCCCTCTTTTTTCACCGCTTTAATTAATTTAGGTAAATATTTTTCAACATTATCAGCTCCAAATCTTGAAATTAAAGTTAACCGTCCAGGTTCATTTTCTGGATTGAGAATGTTGCAAAGCTGCACAAGTTCCTCCGGTTTCATAGTTGGCCCACATTTTAGACCTATTGGATTTTTAATACCTCTACAAAACTCAACATGAGCTCCATCCGGTTGCCTTGTTCTATCTCCTATCCAGACAAAGTGTGCAGATGTATCGTGATATTCTCCAGTCGTTGAGTCAATCCTTGTCATGGACTCCTCGAAAGGTAAAAGCAAAGCTTCATGCGATGTGTAAAAATTTACAGATCTTAATCTTCGATTGTTATCAGAATTAATGCCACAAGCTTCCATGAAAGAAAGTGCATCGCTTATCTTATCTTCAATCTCTTTATATTTTCCTTTAGTTTTATCTTTTATAAAACCTAGGTTCCATAGGTGTACCTGTCTTAAGTCGGCAAAACCTCCTTGAGAGAAAGCTCTTAACAAATTTAAAGTTGATGCAGATTGAGAATATGCTCTGAATAATCTTTTGGCATCAGGTATTCTGGCTTTTTCTGTAAATTCCATACCATTAATATTGTCTCCAAGATAACTAGGTAATTCTTTTCCATCTTTTTTTTCAGTAGGCGCGCTTCTTGGCTTAGAAAATTGGCCTGCTATTCTTCCTACTTTAACAACTGGCATTGAAGCAGATGCAGTAAGAACTAAAGACATTTGTAAAAGAACTTTGAAAGTATCTCTAATGTTATCTGGATGAAATTCTGCAAAACTTTCAGCACAATCTCCCCCTTGCAATAAAAATGCTTTGCCTTCAGCTACTTCAGCTAAAGCTTTTTTTAAGGATCTTGACTCACCAGCAAATACTAATGGTGGATATTTTTTTATTTTACTTAATACTAAATCAAGTTCTTTCTTATCCTGATAAACCGGCAAATGTTTAGCAGGGTATTTAGTCCAGCTATTTAAACTCCATTTTTTCATATTCAACTTACGGTATATATATAGTGCAAATACATTTTTTCCAAGTAAGAATGTAAATAAATTGGTCTAAAAATGCAAAAAAATCAAAATTTTTTAACTTTTTTATTCAAAGATATCAAAATTGTTTCAATACTCAATGAGGGGTATTTTTTTTTGAATTTATTTTTAATTAACATAAAAGATTTTTTGTGAATTTCTGTTTCAATAATATTATTAAAAAATTTTTTGCTATTCATCATCTTTGCAGCACCACAATCTTGATGATTAATAACTATTAGTTTTTTAATTTTATGCAATTTTATAGAAATATGAATGTTGTCCCAAAAAGATTTATGCCATTTTTTAAACTTGCTTGCTGTAACCCCGATAGCAGAACCTGCTATAGTAAAGGCACTATATTTACCATTTAATTTTCTTTTTTTTAAATAATTATTAACGATAGGTTGAAACCTAGGGTCCATGCATGAGAGAACCATGGCATAATATTTTTTTTTCATTTTATTCAACTGTTACTGATTTTGCTAAGTTTCTAGGCTTATCAATATCACAATTTTTTAACAAAGCTACGTGATAAGCTAACAACTGCAAAGGTATGGTTAGTAATAATGGTGATAGAAGATTATCTATTCTTGGAACTCTCAACCTATATCTAATATTTGTACTTAGTAATCTTTTATTATTATCAGTAATAAAAAAAATCTTGCCTCCTCTTGCTATAACTTCTTGTGTATTAGATAAAGTTTTTTCATAGTATTTATCTTTTGGAGCAATTACAATTACAGGTAAACCCTCTTCAATTAAAGCTAATGGGCCATGCTTCATTTCTCCCGCTGGATATCCTTCGGCATGCAGATAAGAGAGCTCCTTTAATTTCAACGCCCCTTCAAGAGCAATAGGGAACGAATTCCCTCTTCCTAAAAACATTGAACCTTTTGCGTCTAAAAATTCTTTAGCCATCAATTGAATTTCATTTTCTAGTTTAAAAGTATTTTTAATAGACTCTGGAAGTTTATGTAAATTTCTTAAATTTTCATTGTACTTATCTTTATCTATATCACCTCTAATTATAGAAAGTTTTAGAGACAAGATATATAAAACTATTAGCTGTCCTAAAAAAGCTTTTGTTGAAGCAACACCAATTTCTGGACCAGCGTGAATAGGTAAAACCCAATCAGCATTTCTTGCAATTGTACTCTCTACAACATTAACAATAGAGCAAGTTTTAACTTTATTTTTTTTACATATATCTAACGCAGCAGCAGTATCAGCAGTTTCACCAGATTGTGAAACAAATATATATAAATTGTTAGAGTTAAATTTTAATTTTCTATATCTGAATTCTGAGGCTATATCTATTTCTGCATCAATGGTCGTAAACTCTTCAAGCCAATATTTTGCTACTAAACAAGAGTGATAGGCTGTGCCACATCCAATCAAAACTATTTTATTAATTTTTTTTGGATCGATAGGAAAATTATAAATATTAATATCTTTTTTAAGGCTGTCGGTATATTCATTTAAACATTTCTTGATTGTGCTAGCCTGCTCAAATATTTCTTTAGACATAAAGTTTTTATAATCGCCTTTGTCAGAAATATTTTCATCATCTGAAACTATATGAATTTTTTTATTTATTTTTTTTAAATTAACATCATAAAAAGCAACATTGTTTTTTGTAAGCATGCACAATTCTCCATCATCTAAATAAGAAATTTTATTTGTCATGGATTTCAATGCGTAAGAATCGGAACCTAAATAATTTTCATCATTAGAGTAACCTACAGCTAATGGGCTGCCTCTTCTAGCGCCAACAATTATGTCTGAAAAATTTTTGAATATAATTCCTAAAGCAAAACTACCTTTTAATTTTTTAAGAGTTTTAAATACTGCCTCTAAAGGTTCTGATTTTTTTAATAACTGAGTAACTAATAAAGTAATTACCTCCGTGTCAGTTTGTGATTTAAACTTAAAACCTTGGGCTTCTAGATCTTTTTTTAGTTCGTCCGAATTTTCAATAATACCGTTATGTACTACAGAGACTTCCTCTGAGGAGTGAGGATGTGCATTAACAATATTGGGTACGCCATGCGTAGCCCATCTTACATGTCCAATACCTACGTTACCTTTGGATGGATGTTTAAATAATATTTTTTCGAGTTCTTCTACTCTTCCAGAACATTTTTTTTCATCAATTAAATTATTACTTAATGTTGCTAAACCTGCAGAGTCATAACCACGATATTCTAATTTTTTTAAAGAATTTACTATATTTATCGAAACAGGTTTATTGCTAGCAATTCCAATAATTCCACACATTATTTTTTCTTTCTTTTATAATTTTTAACCTCAAGCTGCGGGGCTCTAGTAATTGCTAATGACTTCTTTTTTACATTTTTAGTTATTACTGATCCAGCGCCTACAAAACTATTTTTATCAATGCTTACAGGAGCCACTAAAGATGAATTAGATCCTACAAAAACATTGTCAGATATTTTTGTTTTTGATTTTTTAACACCATCATAATTACAAGTTATAGTTCCCGCCCCAATGTTTGAATTTTTTCCAATTGAAGTGTCTCCAATATATGAAAGATGATTTACTTTTGAATTTTGGTTTATAGAGGATTTTTTTGTTTCAACAAAATTTCCAATTTTAGTATTTTTTTTCAAAACAGTTCCCTCTCTTAATCTCGCGTAAGGACCTACAGTAACATTTTTTTCAATTTTAGTTCCTTCAAGATGACTAAAAGATTTTATATGAGAATTATCACCAATTTTAACTCCAGGGCCAATTACTACATAAGGGTCTACTGTTACATTTTTTCCAAATAAAGTATCTTTTGATAAAAATGTTGTTTCCGGTGCAACAAGAGTTACACCTTTCTT
>CACNYH010000025.1 GCA_902624495.1 uncultured Pelagibacteraceae bacterium
TTTGAACCGAAATTTTCAAATTTTTCTACAAGACAGTTTCCTATACCTCCGGTTGCTCCAGTAATTAAAACTTTTTTATTTTTTAAATTCATTTTGTAAATTTTTAATATCAGCTATTGAGTTAATTGAAAAGCAATTTGCACTTTTAATTGTTCTTTTAACCATACCTGTTAAAACTTTTCCAGGACCTATTTCAATAAAATTTTTAACCTTTTCTTTTGACATCCTTAAAATAGACTCACGCCATTTAACGCTTGAATAAATTTGTTTTATTAAAAATTGCTTTATAATTTCTGGATCAGAAATAGGATCTGCCGTGACATTGCTTATTATCTCATAATCAGGTTTTTTAAATTTTATATTGTCTATTTTATCTGTCATGTATTCTGCTGCTGGTTTCATCAATGTACAATGAAATGGTGCGCTAACTTTAAGCTGAATAGATTTAATTTTTTTTTCTTTTAAAACCTTTTCAATTTGCTCTGTACTCTCTTTTTTTCCACTTATAATTACCTGTCCTTCAGCGTTATCATTTGCAATCTCACAAACATCATTTTTATTTAAGTTCAGGCTAATTAGTTCTTTGATAATATCTATCTTTGTCCCTAAAACAGCTACCATACTACCAAGGCCCACAGGGACTGCTTCTTGCATAGCTTTACCTCTTTGGTGTAACAAATATAACGCATCTTCAAATTTAAGAGAATCTGAACAAACTAAAGCGCTATACTCACCAAGTGAATGTCCTGCAAAAAATTTAAAAGAGGAAAAATCGAAATTAAATTCTTTTTTTAAAGTTTTAAATATTGAATAACTTACTATTAAAATAGCTGGTTGGGTATTTTTTGTGAGTTGTAATTGATCAGCTGGGCCTTCAAGTATTAATTTTGAAATAGGAAAATTTAGTTTTTCATCTGCCTCTTTGAAAATATTTTTAACTAGTTGAAAATTGTTATAAAATTCAGATCCCATGCCAACGACCTGCGATCCTTGTCCTGGAAATAGTAGAGCGCTCATTTAGTCTAATTTATTTAATATTATTAGTATTGATATAATCATTTATTATAGTATAAACCAACATTTATAAATAAATATTAAATCTAAGTTAACACAATTTTATGGCTTTTTACGAAAACACTATAGTTGCTAAACAAGATTTAGCTGAAATGTAAGGGGATATGATTTCCTGTTTTATTTCGGGTGGAATTTTACTGTAAAGGACTGCAATCTCTAAGCTTTGTAGTTCTTTATTATTTAAATCTTCTGCTACTCTTAAAATTGATCCAAAAGATAAAACCTTTCCAATTTCAGGCAAAGAATCTAAATAATCATGTACTTTTAAAATTTTATCCATTTTATCTCTTGTAAACCAGTATTTTGCTTTATTTTCATTTTCATTACTATCCTCCTCCCATTCAGAAAACTCATCATCTTTTTCCTCATTTATTTTTTTTACAGGAAATTTGATAATAATATTTAAAGGAGTCGTACCTCCTAAATCTTCATCAATTTTTTTCATACCTTTGTAAATTTCTGTTTTTTTATCGAAGTAATTTATAAAACTATTTTCAACTTCTAATTTTGATATTCCTATAACACTTACAACTACAATTAATCCTGTTATAAAAAAAATCGATAATTTGTATTTTTTTGCAATAGATCCAAGCACTGATGTTATAAAGGATTTTTCAGTATCTTTGATATTTATTTCATTTTCAGAAGAGAAAGAACTGAGAAGGGAAGGCAAAAGTAGAAAAGTAATAAGAAAAGAGACAAATAACCCTAGGGTCATCATCCAACCAAAATCAATAATTGGTTTTATTCCACTAAAAATTAAAGAAAGAAAGGCACAAATGGTAGTAAGCACAGTGTATAGTATTGGAAGAATCATTTTTTTTGTTGAAAGAAAGACTGCCTGTGATTTTGAAAAAATTATAAAATTACCATCAAAATTAAATTCTGAACCAATATTAATTCAAGACTCTCTGATATATTTAGATTTCAATAAAAAAATTTCTATAGTAAATTAACTATTAGATTTTCCACTCAATAGAGAGAGCTGTTTCACTTTGAAGCCTTTTAATTTATCCGATGGTTTTATAGGATAATCGCCAGTGAAATAATGGTCACTAAACTGAGGGTAAACAACATTTCTTTTTTCACCCACTAATGCTAAATATAATCCATCTAAGCTTAAAAACTTTAAACTTGTAGCTTTGATACACTCGGTCATTTGGTGAATATTCTTTTCATGTGCCAATAATTCTTCTTTAGTAGGCATATCGACACCATAAAAATCAGGAAATTTTATTTGCGGACACGCAATTCTTACATGAACTTCAGCAGCTCCTGCTTCATAAAGCATTTTTATTATTTTATGACAAGTTGTACCACGAACCAAAGAGTCGTCTATAAGAATAATTGACTTATTTTTTACGATAGTTCTGGTTGAGCTCAGTTTGAGCTTAACTCCTAAACTCCTAATATTTTGTGCTGGTTCAATAAAAGTTCTACCGACATAATGATTTCTAATTAGTCCGAGCTCAAATTTTTTCTTTGATTGTTCTGCGTATCCTAATGCAGCTGGAACCCCAGAGTCGGGTACCGGAACTATAAGATCTGCCTGTATATCAGTTTCTTTTGCTAGCTCTCTTCCTAAATTTTTTCTATACTCATATGCGCACTTACCTCTAATTAAACTATCTGGTCTTGCAAAATAAATGTATTCAAAAACGCATGGTCTAGATTTTTGTTTAGGAAAAGGCTTTATACTAGATAGTTTACCATCTTCAATTATAACTATTTCTCCATTATCGAGTTCTCTAATAAATTCAGCACCAACAATATCAAGTGCACAAGTTTCAGATGCAAAAATATAAGATTTTTTTAATTTTCCTATAACTAGTGGTCTAATTCCAAAAGGATCTCTGACGCCCACCAATTTTTTATTAGTCATTAATATTAAAGAGTAACCTCCTTGAATTTGAAAAAGCGCCTCAATCAGTTTATCAATAAATTTTTCTCTTTTGGATTTTGCAATAAGTTGTACAATTGTTTCAGTATCGCTAGTCGTTCTAAAAATAGCTCCATCCTTTACTAAATTATCTCTTAAATATAGAGCATTAGTCAAATTTCCATTATGTGCCAAACTTAGTCCGCCCATGTGCAAATCAGCAAAAAATGGTTGTATATTTCTTAAGGATGTTTCACCTGTAGTAGAATATCTATTATGTCCTATAGCGAAATGTCCTGGAAGTTTGTTTAAAGTTTCTGGATCTGTGAAATGATCACCTACTAGACCTTGTCTTTTTTCTGAGTGGTAGTTTTTTCCATCAAATGAGACTATACCACAACCTTCTTGCCCTCTATGTTGTAGTGCATGAAGCCCTAGAGCTACTAGTGCAGAGGCATCCTCGTGGTTAGAAATTCCAAATACACCACATTCTTCATTAAGTTTATCTATATTAGATTTTTTCAATTTTTTCTTTCGTATCTATAAAATCTTCGCTTGAAGGAAACTCCTCTATCAATATTTCACTACCATTCTTAACTAAATTAAAACTAAACGCATCTTCAACTGATATACCCCAATTTTGGTAAGGATAAAACCAATTTAATATAGAAAATATACATACTGAAACAACATATCCTTTAAAAATACCAAACAATAATCCAAAAGTTTTGTCGATTGATCCAACCCCAGTCCATGTCAAAGTCTTACCCATAACTTTTCCAATTAAAATTGTTAAAAATAAAGTAAAAATAAATATTACAATACCTATTCCTACATGATTTATAAAATCTGATTTAATATGTTCACCCACTATAGGTTGAACTTTTGGCACTAAAATAATCGTAATGATTGTAGAGAAAACCCATTTCATAAATGAAATTAAACTTAATGTAAAACCTTTTACAAAACATTGAATAACAAAGTAAATTAAGATGAAAATAAATATAATGTCAAAGAAATGAAGCCGACTAAAAAATTCTTGAGACTCTTCAATCATAACTTTTAGTTAAATTTCCTCTCCAAAAGGTTTAAAAATTAATATTAATTGTGGTAAAAGTGTTAATACAGAAATCATAGCAAGTAGCATAGCTATTCCAGTGAATATGCCAAAATAAATTGTTGGAATAAAATTTGATAAAATGAGAATTGAAAACCCAAATACTATAGTAATCGAAGTATTTAATATTGCAATCCCAACGGTGCTGTGGCATCTATCAAGTGTTTTTTTATAATCCTTTATTTTTTTAAATTCTTCTTTAAATCTATAAATATAGTGAATGCTGTTATCTACAGCTATTCCGATTGTTATAGCTGCAATAGTAATTGTCATCATATCAAGAGGAATTTCTGCTAAACCAATTATTCCTAAAATAAAAAAAGCTGCGATAAAATTTGGGACAACACCGATGAGCGATAAGTTTATGTTTCTAAAAAGTATGAAGAACATACTTATAATTCCAAGCATAACTATACCCAAAGTAAGTATTTGAGATTTGAATAGACTCTGAAGAAGATTATTGAATAGAATAAGGACACCGGTAAGTCGATATTCCTCTTTTTCTAATCCAAGTTCTTCGTTTAAATCTAAATTTATTTTCTTTATTAAATCATTCCTTCTTAAATTTTCTAAAGAGTCTTTTATCCTAACACTTATTCTTGCCTCATCATCTTCAACTGAAATGTAAGGGGATATGATTTCCTGTTTTATTTCGGGTGGAATTTTACTGTAAAGGACTGCAATCTCTAAGCTTTGTAGTTCTTTATTATTTAAATCTTCTGCTACTCTTAAAATTGATCCAAAAGATAAAACCTTTCCAATTTCAGGCAAAGAATCTAAATAATCATGTACTTTTAAAATTTTATCCATTTTATCTCTTGTAAACCAGTATTTTGCTTTATTTTCATTTTCATTACTATCCTCCTCCCATTCAGAAAACTCATCATCTTTTTCCTCATTTATTTTTTTTACAGGAAATTTGATAATAATATTTAAAGGAGTCGTACCTCCTAAATCTTCATCAATTTTTTTCATACCTTTGTAAATTTCTGTTTTTTTATCGAAGTAATTTATAAAACTATTTTCAACTTCTAATTTTGATATTCCTATAACACTTACAACTACAATTAATCCTGTTATAAAAAAAATCGATAATTTGTATTTTTTTGCAATAGATCCAAGCACTGATGTTATAAAGGATTTTTCAGTATCTTTGATATTTATTTCATTTTCAGAAGAGAAAGAACTGAGAAGGGAAGGCAAAAGTAGAAAAGTAATAAGAAAAGAGACAAATAACCCTAGGGTCATCATCCAACCAAAATCAATAATTGGTTTTATTCCACTAAAAATTAAAGAAAGAAAGGCACAAATGGTAGTAAGCACAGTGTATAGTATTGGAAGAATCATTTTTTTTGTTGAAAGAAAGACTGCCTGTGATTTTGACAATTCTGGGAATTCTTTTTTTAATTGGAGAAATCTGACAGTTACATGAATGTTCATTGCCATATTAAGTATTAACATCAAAGCGATGAAATTTGAGGATATAACAGTTACCTTCCAGCCAATTAGTCCCAGTAGACCAATCATTACCACCACTGAGGTCAAACATCCAATTAAAGGCATTATCACCCACTTTATATTTTTGAAAATCAACCAAAGTGTTAAAATTATAAAAATTAAAACTCCAATACCAAAAACAAATATGTCATTTTTTATAAAACTCATCATGTCATCGGCAATCATTGGGATACCACCTAAATGTATTTTTGCATTTTCACCATATTTACTTATTACGTCTCTAATTTCTTTAATATTTTGACGATTTCTAACATTGTATAGATTTTTGTATTCATCGTATTCTTTAATGAATTTTTTATAACTATTCTTTTCCTCTTTAGTTAAACCTGTTTCTTCAGATTGAATAAAATATTTATCCTTTATCTTTATGTATTCAGCTAGTCTTTCATCTTTCTTCAAATAAACTACTATACCTGATGTTTTTCCGTCTTCACTAATAACGTAGTTTTTATAAATTGGGCTATTCAAAATTTCATCAAATCCTCTTTTTCTATCAATTTCTGGATATGATAAATTTTTATAATTTTTGAGTCTATCCATCAAATTTTCATCAGTACTTTTTAATAATGGTACGTCAATGACTGTGATAACGCTATCGACCCAAGTAAGTTTTTCAATTTTTGACTTTAATAATTGTAAGTTTAAAATAGTTTCTTTTTCAGTAAAACTTGATACTGGAGTATAAGTTAAAACTAAAAAATCTTTTGATTTATATCTTTCATTTACCTCCCTTAAATATTTTAAATCTT
Organism: uncultured Pelagibacteraceae bacterium; assembly: GCA_902624495.1. Classification (GTDB taxonomy): domain Bacteria; phylum Pseudomonadota; class Alphaproteobacteria; order Pelagibacterales; family Pelagibacteraceae; genus Pelagilacustribacter. The sequence goes on from CACNYH010000025.1 coordinate 6,338, forward strand.
TATCACCTTCTAATAGGAGAGCATCTGAGGAGGCATCTAAATTAAAATTTTTTGAATGATATATAGAAAATCCTATTAAAATCAACAATAGTGCTAAGGTAGTCTTTGAGAAATCTATGATTAATTTTTTATAAATTTTCGATAACATCAACAATTCAGATATAACTGAAATTTACTATAACTAAAGAAAAAATTAGCTCTAATTTTTACTTAAATCTTTAAATTTAGTATAAATTCCTTCAAACTCAACTTTAATCGTGCCAGTTGGTCCATGTCTTTGCTTACCTAAAATTATATCAGCTAAACCATTTACATCATTCATTTTTGACTGCCATTCTGCGTGCTCGATAGAACCAAGTTTAGGTTGTTTTCTTTCCAAGTAATAAGCTTCTCTATAAACGAACATTACAACATCAGCATCTTGCTCAATTGATCCCGACTCTCTTAAATCAGCCAATTGAGGTTGTTTATCATCACGTTGCTCAACTGCTCTAGATAACTGAGATAAGGCTAAAACTGGAACCGAAAGTTCTTTAGCAATAGCTTTTAATCCTTGTGTAATCTCTGAAATTTCTTGCACCCTCCCATCATTTTTGTTCGAGCTAGATCTCATTAATTGAATATAATCTACAACAATTAAGCTGAGTCCATTCAATCTCTTAATTCTTCTGGCTCTATTACTCAAAGTAGCGATGGTGATTGCAGGTGTTTCGTCTATATATAAAGGCAAATTATAAATATTTCTCGATGTTTCAATATATCTATTAATTTCTTCCTCAGTAACATTTCCTTGTCTAATCGAGTCCGATTTTATTCTTGCTTGTTCGGATAATATTCTAGTTGATAGCTGCTCTGATGACATTTCCAAAGAAAAAAAAGCAACAGAAGATTTTTCTTGTCGTGATAAAATATTTTGAGCTGCATTGTATGCAATGTTAGTTGCTAAAGCTGTTTTACCCATCGAAGGTCTACCCGCCAAAATTATCAAGTCTGATTTGTGTAATCCCCCAAGTTTTTCATCTAAATCAGTTAAGCCTGTTGGAACACCAATAACACCTCGATCACTTTGCATAGCGAGAGTTGCCATTTCAATAGTTTTATCTACAGCTTTCTTAAACTCAATAAAAGATTGTGAAAAACTTCCTCTTTCAGCTAAATTGAAAAGAGATTTTTCAGTGCTCTCTATAATATTTTCCGCGTCTTGTTCTTGATCACTGGCATTTAAAGTATCGTAAGAAAGTTTTTCAGAAATCGAGACTAGTTCTCTTCTAAGATACATTTCGTGAATAATTTTAGCGTAATCAATAGCCTGTTTTGTTGATCCAGAAAACCTTGTAAGTTTTACAAGATACTCGGTCCCTCCAACCTCATTTAACATATTATCTTTTTCAAAAAAATTTTTTAATGTAATAGGATTAGCAACCATTCCTTTATTGTTCAAATTTTCAATTACTTCATAAATCTTAATGTGAGCAGGATCATAAAAAATTGATGGTCTTATAAACGTAGAAACTTCGTCTATTACATCATTATTGACTAAGACTGAGCCAATCAGAGCTTGCTCAGCCTCCAGGTTTGATGGTTGTTTATTTTGAGATTTATTTTGTATAGGTTGAACTTCTTTCACAAGAAAATAATAGTTAAATACAAAGTGCTTTAAAGGATAAAGTTACGCACCTTTTTTTCTATTCTGTGGAAAAGTTATTTAGCTTGAATTTTATCTATTTTAACTGAGATAATCGCCTTTACTTCAGCATGGAAGTTCACATCAACTTTATATGTACCAATTTTATTTAATTCATTCTTAAGAATAATTTGCGAGGGGCTTACCTCGGCGTTTGTTTGCTCTTTTATAAGATTAGTGATTTCTTTAGGCTTAATTGATCCATACAGATCACCATTTTCTTTGCTTTCACGATTAAAAATAAATGTTTTTTTATTTATTAATTTGGCTATTTC
>CACNYH010000026.1 GCA_902624495.1 uncultured Pelagibacteraceae bacterium
TTTGGAATTAAAAGATATAGGATTCAAGAAGTTATAAAACCCGGTCAAGTAATTCTTGTACAAGTAATAAAAGAAGAAAGAGGACAAAAAGGTGCGGCGCTTACAACTTTTATTTCATTAGCAGGGAAATATATGGTGTTAATGCCAAATACGCCAAAAGGTGGAGGTATTTCTAGAAAAATATTTAGCTCCTCAGATAGACAAAAAATAAGAGAAATTCTTAATGATATTAGCATTCCAAAGACTATGGGTGTTATTGTAAGAACTGCGGGTGCAAACAAAACAAAAAATGAAATAGAGAAAGATTTTCAAAGTATATTAAAAACTTGGGACACAATTAAAGATAAAGCTCTTGAGTCTAATGCTCCTTCTTTGGTTTATGAAGAGGGAGATATAATAAAGAGAACCTTAAGAGATATTTATGATAACGAAACAAAGAATATCTATATTGAGGGAAACGAAGCTTACCAAAAAGCAAAAAAATTCATGAAAGATTTGATGCCAAAATACGTTAAAAATATTAAAAAATATCGAGGTAAAATACCTTTATTTCATGACGCAAAGATTGAAAAAGAACTGAATAATATATTTGAACCAACTGTAAAATTAAAATCAGGTGGATATTTGGTCATCAATCCTACTGAAGCCTTAGTCTCAATAGATATAAATTCTGGCCAATCAACTAAACAAATTAATATTGAAAAAACTGCACTAAATACAAATTTAGAAGCTGCAGAAGAGATCGCTCATCAAATTAAATTGAGGGATTTATCAGGATTAATTGTGATAGATTTTATTGATATGACTAATTTTTATAATAGACGTATAGTTGAAAGAAAAATGAGAGAAAGCATCCGAAGAGATAGAGCAAGAATTCAAATTGGAAAAATTAGTAATTTTGGACTTTTAGAAATGACAAGACAGAGACTTAGAGAAGGGTCTATCAAATGGGAAACTCAATTATCACTTGAATCATTTGCTCAAAAAATATGCAAAAAAATACAATATTTGGCATTTACCGAGAAGGTTAAAATTCTAAAAACTTACGTTCCTGAAAAAGTCAAACTTTTTATTGAAAATAATCTGGTTGAAGAATTAGAACTTTTCCAAAAAAAATATATACTTAAAATTGAAATATTATCAGATGAAAGATTTATAATCCCAGAATATAAGATTGATTTATTTAACAAATCAAAAAAATTAATTAATACAATTGAAAATTTTAGTGGAATAAAACTTAAAGCGAAAGAGAAGAAGCTCAAGATAAAAGAAATCAAACAAACAAAGAAAGTCAAAACTTCTTCAAAAAAAACAAAAATAAAGAAAACTTTAAGAACTTTGTGGGTGAGAAGAAAAAAAAAAATTAAATTAAGCCCTTAATAGGTGAACTCGGAGAAGCAAGAAGATTTTTTTTCATTCGCCCGGCTAAAAAAGCATTTCTTCCTGAAATAACTGCATCCTTGAAAGCTCTAGCCATTAAAGTAGGTTTTTTTGAATTAGCTATTGCACTATTAATTAAGACACCGTCACAACCTAACTCCATAGCAATAGTAGCATCTGAAGCTGTTCCAATGCCTGCATCAACAATTACAGGTACTTTTGCTTTTTTAATAATTAATGAGATGTTTTCTGTATTCTGAAATCCAAGACCAGAACCAATGGGAGATGCTAACGGCATTATAGCCGAGGCCCCACAATCCTCAAGTTTCTTTGCTAATAATGGATTGTCAGTACAGTAAACCATTACTTTAAAACCTTCTTTAACTAAAATTTTTGTTGCAAAAATAGTTTCTATCATATTTGGATAAAGGGTTTTTTTATCGCCTAAAACTTCTAATTTTACTAATTTCCATCCGCCCATTTCACGTGCCAGTCTTAGAGTCCTTAAAGCTTCATCAGAAGTGTAACATCCAGCAGTGTTAGGTAATAATTTTATTTTTTTTTGGTTTAAATAATCTGTAAGCATTGGTTTTCTTTTGTCTATTATGTTCACACGTCTCACTGCCACAGTTACCATGTCTGTACCAGAGGCTTTAACGGCTTCGGCAGTTTCTTTAAAATTTTTGTATTTTCCAGTACCAACAATTAATCTAGATTTTAATTTCGTGTTAGAAATTTTTAAAAAATCATTTTTCAATTTAACCACCTCCTATAAAGTGAACTATTTCTAATCGGTCATCATTTTTTAAATGCTTTTTTTTATATTTTAATTTTGGAATTATTGTTCCATTGTGCTCAATAGCTATTTTCTTATTGTTTAAATTATACTTGATTAACAAATCCATTATAGTAGATTTTGATTTTATAGTTATTTTTTTACCATTTAATTGTATTTTTGCCATAATTGAGCTACTCAATACTAATAATAAATATTAATGAAAAAAATTATAATTCTTAATGGTCCAAATCTCAACCTTTTAGGTGAGAGAGAGAAAAACCACTATGGTAGTTTCACTCTTAATGATATTGAAAAAAATTGTAAGGAATTTGCAAAAAAAAACAATTTAAATATTTCCTTTCACCAATCCAATATTGAGGGGGAGATTGTGGAAAAAATACAAAATTCAAGAAATGATCAAAATGGTTTAATTATTAACGCTGGTGGTTATACACATACATCTGTAGCTATTCATGATGCTTTGAAAATTATTAAATTTCCAATAATTGAATTGCATATAAGTAATATTTATAATAGAGAAGATTTTAGACATAAGTCTCTTATTAGTAAAGTTGCTAATGGTGTTATTTGTGGATTTGGTGCCAATGGTTATATCATGGCATTAGAAGCAATGAATAAATATTTAGAAAATGAAAATAGATAAAAAATTAATAAAAGAATTAGTTGATCACCTAAAAGAATTTAATTTGACAGAATTAGAATATCAAGATGGACAAACAAAAATAAAAGTTTCTAAAGCATCTAAAGCCCTTGAAAGTTTTAAAACTGGAGCAGTAGTATCTCCAAATAAATCGGTTTTAAAAAATTCAGAAGATAGTGAAGGAATAAGGATTAAATCACCTATTATAGGTACTGCATATTTAGCTCCTGAACCAGGTGCAAAAAAATTTATTGAAATCGGAAACAAAATTAAAAAAGGTCAAACAGTGATGATTGTTGAAGCAATGAAAACTATGAATCACGTACCTTCAACTAGCGATGGTGAAGTTAAAAAGATACTTGTAGAAGATGGGCAGCCTGTTGAGTTCGGGCAAACTTTAGTAATACTCAAATAAGAAATGTTCAAAAAAGTTTTAATAGCAAATAGAGGCGAGATCGCTGTTAGAGTTATTAGAGCATGTAAAGAATGGGGAATTAATACCGTTGCTGTACACTCTGACGTAGATGCTGAGTCAATGCATGTAAGGCTTGCGGACGAAAGTGTTTGTATAGGTTCACATCAGCCTCAAAATAGTTATTTAAATATCCCTTCTATAATGTCGGCTGTAGATTTGACTGGAGCAGAGGCGATACATCCGGGCTATGGATTTCTCTCTGAAAATTCAAAATTTTCTGAGATCGTGAGTAAACATGGTATTAAATTTATAGGACCAAGCGCTGATATAATTTCAAAAATGGGAGATAAAATTGAAGCGAAAAAAATAGCGAAAAAATATGGTCTTCCAGTTATTGAAGGATCTGAGGGGGAAGTAAGATCTCTTTCAGAGGCTAAATCTATTTGTAAAGAAATTGGATATCCGGTTTTAATTAAAGCTGCAGGTGGAGGAGGTGGAAAAGGTATGAAAATTGTTGATAAAGAGAGTGAATTAGAAAATTTGTTTCTCACAGCAAAAACAGAAGCTAAAAAATTTTTTGGAAAAGATGAATTATACATAGAAAAATATTTTAAAAATCCAAGACATATTGAGGTACAAATAATGTCAGGAAAAAATAAAACAGTTCATTTAGGAGAAAGAGATTGCTCAGTTCAAAGAAGACACCAAAAATTAATTGAAGAAACTCCTAGCCCAGTACTTACAGATAGTCAAAGAGAGGATCTGTTGAACAAAACTGTCAAAATGGTTGAACAAATTAATTACGAAGGCGCGGGCACAGTAGAATTTATTTTTGAAAATGGAAAATTTTATTTTTTGGAAATGAATACTAGAGTACAAGTAGAACACCCAGTCACAGAAGTTCAAACTGGTATAGATATTGTAAAAGAGCAACTATGGATAGCTTTTACAGGTCAAACAGCTCTTAAACAAAGTGATATAAAACCAAGAGGTCACTCAATCGAATGTCGAATAAATGCAGAAAATCCAGCTTTAAACTTTCAACCGAGCCCAGGAGTAATAAATGTATGTCACCAACCTTCTGGTTTTAGAACAAGAGTAGACGGTTCAATTTTTCAAGGGTGTAAAATAACACCTTATTACGATAGCTTGATTGCCAAAGTAATTTGCAAAGGTAGAAATAGAACTGAAGCTATACAAAGAACTCTGAGATCTTTAGATGAATTTGTTCTGGAGGGAATTACCACAACTATTGAATTACACAAAAAGATTTTAAATCACAAAAAGTTTATAGATTCAAATTTTGATACAAATTGGCTTTCTAAAGAAAAATTTTTTTAGACTTGACAATTTACAAGTTGTAAATCGTAAATTGCGTGGTCAAAAGGAGTTAAATTTGGATCTGAAGCAAATGTCCAGCCATTAAAAATAAAAACTTTTTCATTCTCATTTTTGGAAAGATCTTTTACTTGCATATAAGCTACATCATCTAAAATATTGTTATTTTCTACTTTTCCACATTTAAGAATTTTTATCTCCAAAGGGCCAAATTTTTTTGGTTCATTGAATTTAACTAAAATTTGAGAAGATTTTGCCGTTATTTTATCTAATCCAATTAACACCGCATTAAATTTATTTTGAGTATTACTAGTTTTATTTTTATTTTTTATTTGCTTATTATTCGTAATATTTTCACCATCAATATCTGTTTCCTCAAAACTTGGTTTCAATTTTTCAAGATTAATCAAGGGTGAAGTTACGATCTCGTTTTCTGCAAACGAAGAAAAGCAAAATAATAAAAAAATTAAAGTGATTAAATACTTTAAATTATTTCCATGTGTCATATTTTTTTTTATCATTTTTTTTAGTTATTTTAACAGGATTATATTTTTCTTCTGTACCGGTTTTGTTTTCTGAGTGTTTTTTTTGCCATTCATATTTTTTGTCTAATTTATCGTTTGGAATTTTGTCTATTGTATGATGTATCCACAGGTACCAATCTGCGGTTATTTTAGTTGCTTCTATTTCAGATGAATAAATTACCCATCTTTCATCGTTTTTATTTTTATAATACTTATTTCCATAATCATCCTTTCCTACGAGTTTACCTGTAAAAAAAGTTTTTATAAAAGTTCCGATCGTTTGCTTGTTCCACCAAGTAAAAAAAATTTTCATTTAAATTTTTAAATCCACACAATTTATAATTGTATTTATTATCAAATAGACACTCACTACAATAATATATATCTATAGAGATATAGATTCCATTAATTTATGAAAAAATTTATTGTTGAAACCTACTATACTTGCACATTTAAAACAGTGCATAAATTAGAAGACTTGAATGATCAAGAGCTGTCAAGAATTGATAGCCGAACTGATGGTGATGTTCAGGTAATTGATGTCAAATTAAACAATAGAAAAACAAAAAAAATCGGGGAAAATAAGGATAATAAAGATAAGAATTTTAATCTAAACAGTCCTATTGCTAATGGTTTATCCAATAAGATATCAAAAAATAAAAAAAATAATTCTGAGGATCTAGTGGGATTAAAAAATAAAAATAATTCAAGATTTAGGATGCCAGATAGGCGAAAAGGCTATATTCAAAAAGCTCAAATTGGAGATCACAAAGTTTATCTGCATACAGGAGAATACGATGATGGAAAAATAGGAGAAATATTCATAGATACAAACAAAGAGGGTGAGCTTGTAAAAGCCATGATGAATAACTTTGCTATAGCAATATCTTTAGGTTTACAGTATGGCGTGCCCTTAGAAGAATATGTAGATGCATTTATCGACACAAAGTTTGAACCTTCAGGAAATGTTGTAGGAAATGATAGAATATTAAGTGCATCATCTATTCTCGATTATGTTTTCAGAGAACTAGCAATCTCTTATCTAGGTAAAGAGGAATTAGCACACACACCTTCGATAGCAAGATCTAAAAATAATAATATCGAAAATACAGATGACAAGTTTTTAAAGATCGTAAAAAATATTACATCAAAGGGTTTTGTTAGAAGCAATTATGAAGAAAAACTGGTTGATCTAACAGATGTGAGAATAAATTTAAAAAGTAAAAACTAGTTTTTTTTCAAATCAATTTTAATTCCTAATTCTTTAAGAAGTTTTTCTTCTACATTTGATGGGGCCTTCATCATTAAATCTTGAGCATTTTGATTCATGGGAAATAAAGTAATTTCTCTAATATTTTTTTGATTAGCTAGTAACATCACTATTCTGTCTATACCAGGTGCTATACCTCCATGTGGAGGTGCGCCGTAACTTAAAGCATTTATCATTCCACTAAATTTTTCATCTACTTGTTTTTTATCATATCCAGCTATTGAAAATAATTTATACATAAGGCCTGGCATATGATTTCTTATAGCTCCAGATGATAATTCAACTCCATTACAAACAATATCATATTGGTAAGCTTTCATTTCTAAAGGTTTATTAAAATTTAAATCTTTAATTTTGCCTTGAGGCATAGAAAATGGGTTATGACTAAAACCAATTTTATTTGTTATTTTATCTAATTCGAACATTGGGTAATCTACAATCCAACAAAAAGCGAACTTATTTTCATCAATTAAATTTAAGTCATTTGCAATTTTATCTCTTGCGATTGATAAAATTTGCTCAACTTCTTTTTCTTTACCACAAGCTAAAAAAATACTATCACCTATGTTTGCGTTACAGTTTTGCATAAGCTCTTTGAGAGAGTCCTCGCTAAAAAATTTTCCAACTGGTCCTTTGCCAAGAACTTTATCTTCTTTTATTAAAGTAAAATATGCTAAACCAGAAGCACCTTGATCTTTTGCCCACTTATCAATGTTATCAAAAAAACTTCTTGGTTTATCTTTAGTCTCTTTTGTAACTATACATCTTACTACAGAACCATTTTTTACCAATTTTTTAAAAATTTCTAACTTTACGTCAGCTCTTTCAAACAAAGAAGTTATGTCTTGAATAATAAGTGGATTTCTTAGGTCAGGTTTATCTGTGCCATATTTTTTCATAGTTTCATGAAATGGTATTCGAGGAAACTTTTCTGAAACAATTTTTTTTTCAGAAAATTCTTTGAATACATTTACCATTAATTTTTCAACAACCTGAAAAACATCCTCTTGTTCTACAAATGACATTTCCAAATCTAATTGGTAAAATTCACCTGGACTCCTATCTGCTCTAGCATCCTCATCTCTAAAACATGGAGCTATTTGAAAATACTTATCAAAACCTGACACCATAATTAGTTGTTTAAACTGTTGTGGTGCTTGAGGAAGTGCATAAAATTTTCCTGGACTCAATCTGCTTGGTACTAAGAAGTCTCTTGCACCCTCAGGACTAGAAGAGGTTAAAATAGGAGTTTGATATTCAAGAAATCCAAGTTTAAGCATTTCATTTCTTATGAATGAAATGACTTTTGATCTTAACACAATATTCTTATGCATCTCAAAACGTCTTAGATCTAAAAATCTATACTTAAGTCTTAAATCCTCTGGATAGTTTTGCTCCCCAAAAACTGGTATGGGCAACTCTTTGGCTTCGGATAGTATTTCTACTTCTTTAATACTGACCTCAATATGTCCAGTTTTCAAATCTAAATTCTCGGTTCCTTTAGATCTTTTAACAACTTTTCCTGAAATTTTTACTACAGACTCAGGGCGAGTTTTTTCTAGTATTGGAAAAGATTTATCATTATTTTCAATTACACATTGGGTAACTCCATAATGGTCTCTTAAATCAATAAATAGTAAATTCCCGTGATCTCGTTTTCTGTGAATCCATCCTGATAATAAAATATCTTTATCAATGTCTTTCTCGCTTAATTGTGCGCAAGTATGAGTTCTAAATTTTTTCATTGTTTATTTATTACTTTTTTTATTAAATTAATATTTATCGATTTTCCAGATGATAATGATAATTCATCAACATCCTTTAAAAATTTAATCATTTTTTGATAAGATCGCTCCACATTTTTGATTATGTAATCACATAATTTTGGATCTAGACTAATTTGTTTA
>CACNYH010000027.1 GCA_902624495.1 uncultured Pelagibacteraceae bacterium
AACCTACGTTTAGTTTTGTTTTTAGCATGACTAACGTTATGGCCTTTCAATGGTGATATACCTGTTAACTCGCATCTTTTAGACATAAATTTTACTTAAGTTATATAATTGTAGCAACAAGATGGGTCAAGCATTAATTCCAATCGCCTCATCTATTTTTTTAAGGTTTTCTTTTTTTAAAATTGAAATTAAGTCCTTTTTTATATCTTTTACTATACCAGGTCCTTTAAAAACCATTCCTGTATAAAGCTGAACAGCATTAGCACCAGCAATTATTTTTTCAAAGGCCGCTTTTCCAGAGTCTACACCGCCAACGCCAATAATCTTTATTTTTCCTTTTGTTTCATTATAAAATTTTTTTATTAATTTCGTAGATCTATCTCTTAAAGGTTGCCCTGATAATCCACCTTTTTCATTTTTATTTATGTCACTTAAATTTTCTCGATTTGTTTCAGTCGTATTTGAGACAATTATTCCAGAAATGTTATATTTAATAATTAACTCAATAATTTTACTAATTTCGTTATCATAAATGTCTGGTGAGAGTTTTACCACCAATGGCTTTGATAAATTGTTTTCTTTTTTAACTTTATTAATGCCATTTAGAAGTTTTTCTAATTCTCTTTGATCGTGGAAATCTCTAAGTCCTTCTGTGTTAGGAGAAGAAATATTAATTGTTATGTAACTGGCGTGAGGAGAAATTTTTTTCAAGCATGAATAAAAGTCCTCTTCTTTATTTACCGTATCTTTATTGGGACCGATATTTATTCCTAAAAAGCCTTCTGGTAAATTATTTGATATTCTTTTGAAAATTATATCTGATCCGTGATTATTAAAACCTAGTCGATTAATTAAGGCTTCATCTTTTTCTAATCTAAATACTCTAGGTTTAGGATTTCCAAATTGTCTTTTTGGGGTAACTGTTCCCACTTCTACAAAACCATATCCAAGTTTAAAGAGTGAGTTATATACTTCGGCACTTTTGTCAAATCCAGCTGCTAAACCAATTGGGTTCGGTAATTTTTCATTAAATAAAGATGTTTCTAACATCTCCTCTTCTTGTACATTGAAAATACTTTTAGGAAGAACATTAAATTTTAAAGATTTTATTGCCAAATCATGTGCGACTTCAGGATCAAGTGTAAAGATATAAGGTTTTAAAATTGAAAACATTAGTTTATCTTATCATTAATTAATTTAATTGTTTCCTTAAGTCCAAAAAAACTTATAAAAAATCCCATCCTTGGTCCATTTTCTTCTCCAAATACAACTTCATAAATAAGTTTAAACCAATCCCTTAGATTTTTATCATAACCGTTTTCTTTTCCAACAGTATAAACGTGTGTTTGAATTTCCTCTGGGTTTAAAGATTTATCTATTTCTTTTAATTTGAGAACTAAATTTTCTAAGGCTTTTTTTTCTTGAGCATTAGGTTTTTTAAACTTTTTATTTGGCTCAACTTTATCTTTAAAATAATTAACCGCATAATCAGTTAGGCTATCTAAAATTTTATAATCTTTTGGATTAATTTCTTTGTGAAAATTATTAATAAATTTCCAAAGAATATTTTTGTTATCTGCATTACTAGAACCAACTAAATTTAATAGCATTGAAAATGGCATCACAATTTTTTCATTGGGTGGTCTCCCGTTATGAACATGCCAAACTGGGTTTAGAATTTGATCTTTTAATTCTTGTGAGGGATATTTTTCTATTTGAGAAAGGTACTCATCTACTGTTTTTGGCACTACTTCAGAATAAAGTTTTTTAGCTCTTTTCGGATTAGGATACATATACAAAGATAAACTTTCAGGAGATGCATATCTTAACCATTCTTCAATAGAAATTCCATTTCCCTTTGATTTTGAAATCTTTTCACCTTTCTCGTCTAAAAATAATTCGTAAGCAAATCCATTAGGAGGACTTTTTCCTAATGTACGACATATTTTATTTGATAACGTAGCACTTTCCATTAAATCTTTACCGTACATTTCAAAATCAACGTCAAAAGTAAACCAACGCATTGCCCAGTCAACTTTCCACTGTAACTTACAATTGCCATCTAAAATATTTGTTTCTATTTTTTCATTTTTGTTATCAAAAATAACTTTTCCTGTTTTTTTATCCATACTTAACAAGGGTACTTCAAGCACTCTCCCGGTTTTTGGACAAATAGGTAAAAAAGGACAATAAGTTTTTCTTCTCTCCTCTCTTAAAGTAGGTAAAATTATTTCCATTATTTCCTCATATTTTTCAAGAACTCTCATTAGAGAGTTATTAAAAACTCCTTTTTTATAATTCTCTGTTGAACTTTTAAAATCAAATTTAAATTTGAATTTCTTAAGGAAAATTTTAAGCATTTCATTGTTATGTTCTCCAAAACTATTAAATTTCTGAAATGGATCAGGTATCGCAGTTAAAGGTTTACCTAAATTTTTTTTTAAGATTTCATTATTAGGAACATTATCAGGTACTTTTCTCAATCCATCCATATCGTCAGAAAAAGTGATTAACTCATGATTGATCTTTTGAATATGATTAAGTGCATTAATCATCATAGTTGTTCTTGCCACCTCACCGAAAGTACCTATATGAGGTAGCCCGCTCGGCCCGTATCCAGTCTGAAATGTGATTTTTTTCTTTTTTAAAATTATATCTTTTCTATCTTTAAGAAGTTTTCTAACTTCAACAAAAGGCCATGAAGAGGTAGATTGAATTAAATTGTTATCAAGCATTCTTTTGGTTTATTAAATTTTATACTCAAAATACATACTTTAATGTATGATATTAAGTTGAATTTTAAAACTATATAAATAATCTCATTTAAAATGGCTACTAACAAAACTGTCTTTTTTTTAATTGGTATATTATTGATCGTTTTAGGTGCTTCAATGCTAGCACCCTATTCCCTTCAATTAATTTTCAAAGAAGATAGTCATAGTTTTATCTCGGCATCCATTGTAACTATTTTTATAGGGTCTCTATTTGTATTAGGAAATCTTGAAAATGAATTTAAATTAAATTTAAGACAAACTTTTCTGTTCTCTTCTTTAGCTTGGTTTATGGTAGCGGTTTTTGGAAGTTTGCCTTTCCTTCTCTCGACACAAGAATTTAGCTTTAGTGAAGCTTTCTTTGAAAGTATGTCAGGGATTACAACAACTGGTGCTACGATTATTTCAAATTTAGACAATACCCCAAAAAGTATTTTACTTTGGAGGGCTATAATGCAGTGGTTAGGTGGAATTGGAATAGTGGTAATGGCAATTACAATACTTCCATTACTACAAGTGGGTGGGATGCAATTATTTAAAATGGAAGGACCTGACAGTACAGAAAAAATATTACCTAGAACTATTGAAGTCGCTGCAACAATAATTTCGGTATATATAATTCTGACTTTTCTATGCAGTTTTTTTTACTGGATTTTTGGAATGACAATATTTGATAGCATAAGTCACTCTATGACGACTATTGCAACAGGGGGTTTTTCTACTCATGACGACTCAATTGGTTTTTTTAAAAATCCTAATATTGAAATAGTGGCAAGCATATTCATAATTTTGGGAAGTATACCTTTTATTTCATATCTGAAATTTGCTCAAGGAAATAAAAAAGTTTTTTTTAATGATGTTCAAATAAGAGGTTTAATTTATTTATTATTGATCTCAATTACAATAATGTTTTTATACTTATTGTTTACAAGCTATGAAGCAAATATTTTCGATAAAATAAGAATTTCCTCTTTTAATGTAATTTCAATCTTATCAGGAACAGGTTATGTTACAGACGACTTTGGGCTATGGGGAAAATTCTCATTAATTTTTTTCTTGTTTTTAATGTTTATTGGTGGATGTGCTGGCTCTACAGCTTGTGGAATAAAAATTTTTAGGTTGCAAATGCTTTTAATTTTTTTAAAAAATCAAATTAAAAAACTTATTTCTCCAAATAGCGTGATTATAACTAAATATAACAATCAAAAAATTTCAGATAATTTTATCAACTCTGTAATTATTTTTATATTCACTTTTTTATTTATTTTCTTAATAATAGCAATGCTACTGTCTGTAAGTGGGCTTGATTTTATTACCTCTATTTCTGGTGCGGCGAGTTCTATTTCAAATGTTGGGCCTGGACTTGGAGATATGATAGGCCCTAATGGAAATTATAAGGATATACCTGACCTCTCAAAGTGGATATTATCAATTGGAATGTTACTTGGAAGATTAGAGCTTTTTGCAGTTTTAGTTTTATTCTTTCCGTCATTTTGGAGAAATTAAATTATGGAAATTTATAAAAAACAGTCGTTATCAGAGACATTCAAAGTTTATTACGACAGACGAATGATTAAGATTTTACTACTTGGAGCAATAAGTGGCTTTCCATGGGTTATTATAGGAAGCAGTTTAAGTCTTTGGTTAAAAGAGGATGGATTAAGTAGAAGCACTATTGGTTGGGCTGGTTTAATATTTGCGGTATACGCTTTTAATTATCTTTGGGCGCCCATAATTGACAGAGTAAAAATTCCTTGGCTAACAGGAAAATTAGGCCACAGGCGTGGCTGGATAGTAACCATGCAATCAATAATTTTGGTTAGTTTAGTTTTTTGGAGTTTAATCAATCCAACAACTAACTTAGCGTTAGTAGTGACTATTGGGCTTATTATAGCTATAGCTTCTGCAACACAAGATATAACAGTAGATGCTCTGAGGATTGAACAAATTGGTGAACATGAAGGTAGATCAATGCAAGCTGGCGCAGCTATGGCTGTTGTTGGCTGGTGGACGGGATATAAATTAGGTGGAGTTATTGCACTTAACACAGCAGAATTTTTTCAAAATTTAGGATTAGAAAATTACTGGCAAACAACTTTTTTAGTTTTAGGAATTGTAATCATTGCTTGCAATATTGGACTGATGTTTATTAATGAGCCTCAACCTTTAGAAAGAACAGAGCTACAAAGACAAACTGATAAAATGATTGAGAGTAAATTAGGCTCCTCAAATATAATGACAAAATCTGCTGCATGGTTGACTAGCACCATTGTAGGCCCGGTAATAAGTTTTTTCAAAAAAAATGGTTTTAATATAGCTATAGCAATTTTAGGATTTGTATTCCTTTTTAAAATTGGTGAGGCTTTTTTAGGCAGAATGTCAGTTATTTTTTACAAAGAAATAGGATTTACTAAATCTGATATTGCTCTTTACTCTAAAGGCTTAGGTTGGGTCACGACTGTTATCTTTACATTAATAGGTGGTTTATTTGCGATAAGATCGGGTGTTATCAAGGCAATGTTTTTATCGGGGATATTAATGGCATCAACAAATCTTTTGTTTTCTCTTTTAGCTTGGTATGGAAAGTCTGAATTGTTGTTTGCGGTCGCCGTAATTTTTGATGACATGGCAGCTGCTTTTGCAACTGTAGCTTTTGTTGCTTTCATTTCTTTGCTTGTAGATAGGACTTATACTGCAACGCAGTATGCACTTTTATCATCAATTGGTACAGCTGGTAGAACAACTTTAGCAGCTTCTTCTGGGGCTTTGGTAGATTGGTTAAATGGAGACTGGGGGATATTTTTTATACTCACAGCTTTAATGGTGATACCTTCACTTGTATTTCTTTATATGATCAAAGATAAATTGAAGTTAAATGAATAAATATTTAACTAACAATATTTCAATTATTAATCTTTACAAAAAACCTTCCTCAAAAACTGAAGTAGTGACACAAATGATTTATGGCGAAAGCTTTTCTGTTTTAAAAAAAACAAAAAAATGGCTTAAAATCAAAATCAAAGAAGATGGGTATAAAGGCTACATAAAAAATAAAAAATTTCTAGGTTTTTTGAAAGCGACACATAAAATTTGTTCGTTAAAAGCTAAGATTTATAAATTTCCTAATTTTCAAAAGAAAATTTATGAATTACCTTTCTGTTCTAAAATAAAAGTAACAGATAACAAATCAAATTTTTTAAAGTTTTCAAAAGGATGGGTTAATAAAAAAGATGTAGTCCCAATTAATTACAAAGAAAAATATTTTTTCCGAAAAGTTCTTTTTTTCAAAGATATAAAATATAAATGGGGAGGAAAATCTTTTAAGGGATTAGATTGTTCTGCTTTGATACAATTGTTTCTTAATTTTAATAATAGATTTTGTCCTAGAGATGCAAAAGACCAGGTTAAATATTTTAAAAAAAATATAAAATTAAAAAATATTAAAAAGAATGACGTTATTTACTGGAAAGGACATGTTGCGTTAGCTATAACAAATAAAAAACTCATTCATGCCTATGGGCCTATGAAAAAAACTGTAGTAATGAGAATTGATGAAACAATAAAGAGAATTGAAAAAACTGCAAAACTAAAAGTAATTGGGATTAAAAGATTATAAATGGCAAAGGCAGCTTCAGTCTCCCTCCACTGCCCTTAACATTATTTTAATTGATTCGTTATTGAGAATTAAGTCTCTTTTTAGTTGTATGTGGATATTAAGATAAATAAAATATAAGCATGTTTGAAAAAAATATTTTCTTTAAATACGAAAAATATTTTGTCTTTACTTATTTCACTTTAATTTTTTTAACAGGCTGGTCAATTATTAGTGATTATGGTGTTACTTTAGATGACTACATATATTATGTAAACGCTGTAAATACTTTTGTATATATTAAACAGCTCTTTTTATCTTTATTTAATGATGAGATAAAATTATCAGATTATAGAGAAAAATTAAAAGAATTCCCCATTATTTATGAATTATTTTTAGTCTTTGTATGTAAATTATTAAAAATAAATGATTTTCATAACATCTATTTAACAGCACATAAGCTAAACTTCTTAATTTTTTTTTCAAGTTTGTTGATATTTTTCAAATTTATTAAGAAGCGGTTCAAAAGCACTCTAATTTCTATTTTAGGAATTAGTTTTTTAGTTTTATCACCAAGAATATTTGCAGAGTCTTTTTATAATTCTAGAGATATATTTTTTATGTGTTTATTTATTTTTTATTTAAATTCTTTGTTTAGCTATTTGGAGAATAAAAATCTTAGGAGTATTTTATTATTTAGTTTTTTTACTGCCCTACTTATAAATGCTAAAATACTTGGGCTTTTACCTGTTGCGGTTTTTTGTTTACTTTATGTCTATAATTTTCTTAATACTAAAAGTAGATTTTTAGAAGAAAAAAATAATTTATTAAAATTAATATTTTTTTGTTTTTTTTTCATTTATTTGCTTTGGCCTTACCTGTGGGCAAATCCTTTACAGAATTTATTTTTAGCTATGAGAGATATGTTAAAAGGACATGAAGAAATAATTTTAATTAATTATTATTTTGGACAATATATGTCAAGCGATATGATGCCTTGGCATTATAGAATTGTTTGGTTTTTAATATCTACTCCAGTTGTGATATTATTTTTGTTTTTTATTGGAGTTTCATTATTTTTTAAAAAAATTATTACATTAATAGATCTTAGTTTAAATAATAAATTTAAATTAAATAATGAAAATTTCATCGATTTATT
>CACNYH010000028.1 GCA_902624495.1 uncultured Pelagibacteraceae bacterium
GTAGACGTTGTAACCAGAGTAAATAGCAGTCGAGACTCCAACAATTACAAAAAAGCTAACAATTACATTTCTTGCACTTTTTTGATCAATTTGTTGATTATAAATTGAATTAAATACATCAGTGAAAAGATTGCCAAAAAAGTTTTTAACCGTGATACCTAATTTAGGTAAAACATTTAAAAAGTTTATCCCAGCAGATCCAGCACCCTTCCACAAATTGTTTACACCGTGATTAATTTTTCTGGATGTATCATACTTATAGTTTTCAACTCTTCTAAAAAATCTATTTTTATCTTTAATTTTTTCTTCTTTGTAATTAACAATATTTGATTTTAATTTTGCAACAGGTTTAACAAAATTTTCTTTAAAAAAACTTGTTTTAAACTCTTTTGGTATAATGATTTTATTTTTTTTTAAAATTAACTCTATTTGACCTGTTGTTAAATTTTTTCTATTTTTAGTATAGTCTTGTATCTCTTTAACATTATAAATATAAGCTAACTCTAATAACTTATCTCTATAACTTAATTTTTTTTTCATAACTTAATTTGCCTCTACAGAGTTTACCTCTTTAACATAATGTTTCAAAAGATTTTGAACACCTTGTTTTAAAGTCATAAGGGAACTTGGACAACCAGAGCAACTTCCTTGTAATTCAACATTCACGACTCCATTTTCAAAAGATTTAAACTTTATATCACCGCCGTCTCTAGCTACCGCCGGCCTAATTTTAGTATCCAAAACATCAATTATTTTTTTTACTGTTTCATCATTTTCATCTTTGGTAATATTCGATTTTGTTTTTTCTTTTAAAATTGGTTCATCATTTTTTTCAAAATAGTGATTTAAATGAGAAATAACCATGGGTTTTAATTCATTCCATGTAACATCGTCAGTTTTTTTAACTGATAAGAAATTCTTGGATAAAAGGACCAATTCAACACCTTTAAATTCTAAAAGCTCTTTAACAAATTTATTATTTAAATCTTTTGACTTCTCTTTTTGGAACTCTTCAGTCCCAATAGCTGAAATGACTCTCTCTGAGAGAAATTTAAGTGAATTAGGGTTCGGTGTAGATTCAATTTGTATCATGGGAAATTTATATTATATCAATCCCACTTTTTCACGTATATTTTTAAGGTTTTCCTCAGCAATAATATTGGCTTTTTCTTTGCCTTTTTTCAAAATTTGCATCAAGTGAGCTTTATCATCTAAAAGTTTTTTAATTTCTTTGCCTATTGGCACTATCTCACTGATAAGGACCTCTGACAAATTTGTTTTTAAAAATGAATACTCCTTGCCAGCTACCTCGTTGAGCACTTCCTCTAAATTTTTTCTAGTCATTTCAGCATAAATATTTATTAAATTTAAAGCTTCAGGTTTTTTTTCTAAATCACTCAAATTTTCAGGAATAGGTTCAGAGTCAGATTTAGCTTTTTTGATTTTTTTTATTATTTCATCTGCGTTATCTTTTAAATTGATTCTTGAAAGATCTGACTCTTCTGACTTACTCATTTTTTTTGTACCATCTCTTAAGCTCATTATCCTTGACACTTTCTTTGGAATTAAAGGCTCAGGAATTGGAAAAAAATCTTTACAATTAAAATCGTTATTAAATTTTTGAGCAATATCCCTTGAGAGTTCTAAATGTTGTTTTTGGTCTGCTCCGACTGGAACATGAGTTGATTTATAAAGTAAAATGTCAGCTGCCATGAGATTAGGATAAACATATAATCCAACACTTGCTTTTTCTTTATCAGAGCCAGCTTTATCCTTAAACTGTGTCATCCTATTTAACCAACCAATTCTTGAAACACAATTTAAAATCCAAGCTAATTCAGTGTGTCCCGGTACCGACGATTGATTGAATATTATACTTTTATTTGGATCTAATCCTGTGGATATGAAACTAGCAACAGTTTCTAAAACATTATTTTGTAAATCATTAGGTTTTTGGAAAGTGGTAATAGCATGTAAATCTACAACACAGTAAATACATTCCATTTCTTTTTGAAGTGAAACAAAATTTTTCAAAGCTCCAAGGTAATTACCCAAATGTAAATTACCAGTTGGTTGTACTCCAGAAAATACTAATTTTTTTTTAATCATCTAATTTGTTTTATAGTTTTTTATTTTTAATAATCCAAACAAATAACAAGATAACAAATAAATAATTCCCACGAAACCTACAATAATTAATAAATAAACTGACTTTAATGAGTTTGTATATTCAAAGTAGCTTGAGTATTTATTTAAAAAGTAAAAGAGAACTGAAGCCATAATTGAAGATGAAATAAGAATTTTTAAAGTGTTATCAAACAATTTTTTTTGTAAAAATAAATGATTATTTCTCACTAATAAATACACAAATATCAATACTCCTACCCAAGTTGAAATAGAAGTTGCAATGGGAATAATTAAAAATCCTATTTTACTAAAAAAACTAACACTTATTATCACATTTAAAAAAACAATAAATGTAGAAATATAAAATGGCGTTGTGGTGTTATCTCTTGCAAAGAAAAAATTGGCTAAAATTTTTATTAAAGCAAATGCAATAACTCCATAACCAAAAAACATCAAAGCGTCTGAGGTCATTTCAACATCTTTATTAGTAAAAGATCCATATCCAAACAGTCCATTAACTATTTCTTTTGAAGCGATAATTAATCCTAAACTGGCAGGTACTGATAATAGTAAAGATAATTGTAAAGACTTATTCTGTATGTTTGCAATTTTAGGATAATTTTTCGATTGAAATGCTTTTGAAAGCACAGGTAATGAAACAGTTCCTACAGCTATTCCTGCAATAGCTAGATTGATTTGATACACCCTATCTGCATAGTATAAATAAGAAACTGCTCCAGACTGAAATGATGCAATTATTGTACCTACCAAAATATTAATTTGCGTAATGCCAGATGAAAAAATGCTTGGTAAAAGTTTTTTGAAGAAAAATTTTACTTTACTGGTAATTTTAAAATTAAATTTAATATTTGGTTTATAAAACTTCAAGGTGAAAAAAATTAAGAATATCAACTGCAAAACTCCTGCAAGCGTGACACCATAGGACAGATATTTAGCAATATTTAAACTCTGAAAATATGAAATTAAAATACTAATTATTAAAATTATATTCAAAATAATTGGTGCAGCAGCAGCAGCTGCAAATTTGTTATTTGAATTTAGAATACCTGAAAAAAATGAAGACAAACTTACAAATAATAAAAAGGGGAAAGTAATTCTAGTAAACTCTACCGCTAGATTAAACTTTATATTATCATCTACAAATCCTGGAGCGATTAAATAAACCAAATAAGGAGTAAATATTTCAACAAGTGTGACTATGAAAAGTAAAATTAATAAAAGGAGACTTAAAACATCATCAGCAAATTTTTTTCCTTCTTTCCGACTTTTCAAATGAGCAGAAGTGTAACTAGGAATGAAGGCAGCATTAAAAGTGCCTTCAGCAAATAGTCGCCTAAAAGTATTAGGTAATCTAAAGGCAACGAAAAAAGCATCAGCAAAAATTGAAGCTCCTAAAAATATTGCTATTAATATGTCTCTTAAGTAGCCTAAAATCCTACTGATTATTGTAAAAAAACTAAATATAGACGCTGAAGAAAGTAAGTTCATAGAGATCTAAATTAAGCCATAAATTTATAGTGAATTAAATTTCTTTATATTACATACTCATAAAATAAAATGCCAAAGAAAACAGAAATAGATCATTATTCAGATAAAGAAGCCCTTGATTTTCATATAAAAGGAAAGTCAGGCAAAATTGAGATTAATTCTAGCAAACCTCTTACTACAAAAAGAGATCTTTCTTTAGCTTATTCTCCCGGTGTAGCTGCTCCAGTAAAAGAAATAGCAAAAAATCCTGATCTGGCGTATGACTATACGAGTAAAGGTAACTTGGTAGCAGTGATTAGTAATGGATCTGCCATTTTAGGTCTTGGTAATCTTGGAGCCTTAGCTTCAAAACCTGTAATGGAGGGTAAATCAGTTTTATTCAAAAGATTTGCAGATATAGACTCGATAGATATCGAGATCAATAGTAATGATCCAAAGTCAATTATAGAAACAATAAAAAATATTGGAGGAACTTTTGGAGGAATTAATCTAGAAGATATAGCGGCTCCAGATTGTTTTGTAATAGAACAAAAGCTTAAAGAACTTTTAGATATTCCAATATTCCATGATGACCAACACGGCACTGCTATTATTACTACCGCAGCACTTATTAATGCTTTAGATATTTCAAAAAAGAAAATTGAAAAGGTTAAAATTGTTGTTAATGGTGCTGGTGCTTCTGCGCAAGCTTGTGCAAATTTGTTTAGAAGTTCAGGTGTGAAAAATGAAAATATTATAATGTGTGACAGCAAGGGAGTTATTTATAAAGGTCGTAAAAATATCGATCAGTTTAAATCAGCATTTGCAGTCGATACTGATCTAAGAACTTTAAATGAGGCCATAAAAGATGCAGATGTATTCTTAGGTTTGTCTGCAAAAGATGTTGTTTCTAAAGAGATGGTAAAATCAATGGCTGCAAACCCAATTATTTTTGCATGCGCAAATCCTGATCCAGAAATTAAGCCAGAATTGATCCAAGAAGTTAGATCTGATGCAATAATTGCAACTGGAAGATCTGATTATCCTAACCAAGTTAATAATCTTATTGGATTTCCATATATTTTTAGGGGTGCTCTTGATGTTCGAGCTAAAGAGATAAATGAGTCAATGAAAGTAGCTGCTGCAAAAGCTATTGCGTTATTAGCCAGGGAAAATGTACCAGACGAAGTAGTTTCAGCTTATGGTGGAGATCGACCAAGATATGGTAAAGATTATATAATCCCCTCAACTTTTGACCCTAGATTGATAAGTGTAATTCCTTCTGCAGTTGCTGAAGCGGCTATGAAAAGTGGCGTTGCAAGAAAAAATATCACTGATCTGGAAGTATATAGAGATCAACTTACCAATCGATTAGATCCAACTATGTCTTTAATGCAAGGTATAAATGCAAAAGTAAGAAAAAATCCGAAAAGAGTCATATTCGCTGAAGGTGAAGATGAAAATATGCTCAAAGCAGCTATAGAATTTGGTAGAAACAAATTAGGTACTCCAATTTTAATTGGAGCTGAAAAAAGGATTAAGGAGCAGTTAAAGAATATAGGTTTAGATGAAAATTATAAAATTGATATTGTGAATTCTAAAGATAAAGAGAAAAGAGAAAAATATGTCAAACATCTTTATAAAAAACTTCAGAGAGAAGGACAACTAGAAAGAGATGTAGATCGCCTAGTCCGAAATGAGCGTATTGCGTGGGGTGCATCGATGATCGCTTGTAAAGATGCAGATGCAATGGTGACAGGAAATATAAGACATTACGCTGCCTCAGTTGAAAAACTAAAAAAAGTAACTGAGCCGAGACCTGGAGAAGAAATTTTTGGAATGACTATGATTACCTTAAAAGGAAAAACGATTTTAGTAGCCGACACCAATGTTCAGGATTTTCCTTCTCCAGATAGACTTGTAAAAGTTTCCAAATCCTGTGTTCGAGTGGCCCGCTTATTTGGGTTCGATCCTAAGGTAGCTTTCTTATCTCATTCAACTTTTGGCAAACCCATTTCGAAAAATACTAAACATGTAAGAGATGCGATAGATTTATTGAAAAAAGAAAATGTAGACTTTGATTTTGATGGCGAAATGCAGCCAGATGTTGCTTTGAACCCAATTTATAAAGATATATATCCCTTTTCGAAAATTGTTGGCAATGCAAACATTCTGATTATGCCTGCTTTACATAGTGCAGCGATTTCTACAAAATTAATGAAAGTTTTCGGAGGTGGAAAGTTAATTGGTCCTTTATTAATTGGGTTAGGCTCACCTATTGAGGTCGCACCTTTAAGAGCAAGCACTTCAGAAATTTTAAACCTAGCTTCTATTGCAGCGTACTCTTCTGATGTTATAGACTACTCTAATTAAAGTTTATTACGGCTTAATTCTGAGGCCAAGTATATTGAGGGGAAAATTTCTTTAACGTCGTAAATTTGATTTGCTTCATTAATAACTTCATCTTTTTCCTCTTTATCCATAGCAATTCCAAAAATATAAATATTTTTGTTAATTGTTTCTAAAGTATAATTTCTTGCTTTTGTTTTTTTGTTAAATATCAGGGCTGATCTTAGTTGACTCGT
>CACNYH010000029.1 GCA_902624495.1 uncultured Pelagibacteraceae bacterium
TTTTAAATTCAGGCAGGCACCTAATCTGATTATTGCTGCTGTATTTTGAGGGATATCAGGTTTGTAAAGGACTATGTGCATTATTAAAGCTTAATTTATGTGTCATTCTGACCCTAGAAATTTTTATAATATGGTTTTATTTAATAATTACATTATAAGCACTTACATAAATGAGCAAAGAAGAAAAAAAAGTTAATAGAAGAGATTTTTTATTTACAGCTAGTTATACCGTTGGGGCAGTAGGTGTTGGGGCAGTTATTTGGCCTATGATCGATCAAATGAATCCAGATAAAGCTCAACAAGCTTTAGCTACTACTGAAGTTGATATTAGCAACATTGAACCTGGAAAATCGATCACAGTTTTATGGAGAGGTAAGCCAGTTTTTTTAAAAAGAAGGACACCTGAGGAAATAGCAGAAGCTAGGGCTGTAAATATGGACGATTTGCCTGATCCTCAAAAGGATGAAGAAAGGGTAAAAGAGGGTAAAGACGAATGGTTAGTCATGTTAGGAGTCTGTACACACCTTGGATGTGTGCCTTTAAAAGATAAAGGGGACTTTAATGGTTGGTTCTGTCCTTGTCATGGTTCACATTATGATGTATCAGGCAGAATTAGAAAAGGACCTGCACCAACAAATATGGAAATACCAAAGTTCGAATTTGTAGATAGTAATACGATTAAAATTGGTTAAAAAAATTATGAGCGAACACGAATACACACCGAAATCTAAAGCAGGAAAATGGTTTAACGATCGTTTGCCATTGCTTACCCTCGGTGCACACCTTACAGATTACCCAACACCTAAAAACTTAAATTATTGGTGGACCTTTGGCGGAATTTTAACTTTTTGTTTAATTACTCAAATAGTCACAGGAATTGTTTTAGCAATGCATTACGTCGCTCATGCAGATTTAGCTTTTGCAAGTGTAGAACACATAATGAGAGACGTAAATTATGGTTGGCTAATAAGATATATTCATAGTAATGGAGCATCTATGTTTTTCCTAGCAGTTTACATTCACATTTTTAGATCTTTATTTTATGGATCATATAAATCACCAAGAGAAGTAATTTGGATAATTGGTCTGATGATTTATCTATTAATGATGGCAGCAGCTTTCATGGGTTATGTATTGCCTTGGGGTCAAATGAGCTTCTGGGGTGCTACAGTAATAACAAACTTATTTAGCGCGATACCATTAGTTGGAGACAGTATAACTACTTGGTTATGGGGAGCATACTCTGTAGACAATCCAACACTAAACAGATTCTTTAGTTTACATTATTTAATTCCGTTTTTAATTTTAGGACTTGTAGTTTTACACATTTGGGCCTTGCATGTTCCAGGAAATAATAACCCTGTAGGAATTGATATAAAGAAACCATCTAAAGATACAGTGCCATTCCATCCTTATATAACAATCAAAGACGCTTTTGCGCTTTTAGTTTTTATGATCATATTTGCTGGATTTGTATTCTTCACTCCAAATGTTTTGGGTCACTCAGACAATTATATTCCTGCAAATCCGTTAGTAACACCTGCTCACATTGTGCCTGAATGGTATTTGTTACCATTCTATGCAATTTTAAGATCTGTGCCTGATAAATTAGGTGGAGTAATTTTAATGTTCAGTGCAATTTTTATACTATTTGTTTTACCTTGGTTAGATACATCAAAAGTTAGATCGGCAGTTTTTAGACCGATTTATAGACAATTCTTTTGGATATTAGTAATAGACGTTCTTATGCTTGGTTATGTTGGTGCGATGCCAGCTGAAGGAGTCTACTTAGTATTAGCTAGAGTGGGAACTATTTATTATTTCTTACATTTTATAGTAGTTATGCCTGTTGTTGGTTATTTGGAAAAAACAGATCCGATCCCTATGAGTATTTCCGAGCCAGTATTAACCGGAGGAGCAGAACCATCTTTGGCTAGGAAGGTTGATGATAAAGTCTAATATAAAACTATTCGTTTTATCTTTTTTTATTCTTGTTTCACTTAGACCATTACAAAGCGCTGAAATGGCCGATCCAATTAAAGTAGATTGGAGTTTTAAAGGTTTAACAGGAACTTTTGACAGAGCATCGTTACAAAGGGGTTTTCAAGTTTATAAAGAGGTTTGTGCCTCTTGCCACTCAATGCAATATCTTAGCTACAGAAACCTAGGAGAACCTGGCGGACCTGAGTTTTCGGAACAAGAGGTAAAAGCTATTGCCGCAAGTTTCGAAATTGAGGACGGCCCAGACTCTCAAGGAGAAATGTTTACTCGACCAGGAAAACCTTCAGATAAATTTAAAAGCCCATATCCTAATGTTCAGGCAGCAACAGCTGCTAATGGTGGGGCATACCCGCCTGATATGTCAGTTTTAGTTAAAGCAAGAAAAGGTGGAGCTAATTACATTTATTCAGTGCTCGTCGGTTACGAAGATCCTCCTCCAGGCGTTACTCTTGATGAGGGTGTTTATTACAATAAATATATGGCTGGGAATAAGATTAAAATGCCAAACAATTTAATGGATGGCCTTGTGGAATATGCAGATGGTACTGAGTCTACTGTTGATCAAATGGCAAAGGATGTGACAACTTTTTTAGCATGGGCTGCTGAGCCGGAACTTGAGGAGAGACACAAAACTGGTGTAAAGGTAATTATTTATTTAGTACTTTTAACTATACTTGTTTATTTAAGCATGAAAAAGATTTGGTCAAGGGTTGACTCTGAAGTGTAACACATCACCGTCTTGAATAATATAATCTTTTCCCTCAATCCTTAACTTTCCATTTTCTTTGCATTTTTCTGCACTTCCATATTCTATAAAATCTTCACAGCTTACGGCTTCTGCTCTAATGAAATTTTTTTCAAAATCTGTATGTATGACACTCGCCGCTTTTGGAGCTGGAGTATTTTTTTTTACTGTCCATGCTCTACTTTCCTCAGGACCAGATGTAAAAAAGGTATCTAGTTTTAGAAGATCATAGCCTTCTTTAATAAGTTGATTTAAACCTGTTTTGTCTAAGCCAATATCTTTCATAAAAGTTTCTTTTTCACTTTTTTCAAGACCAGAAAGTTGATCTTCAATATCTGCACAAATATGAATTATTTTTTCATTCGGATATTTTATTTTAACCATTTCAGTATATTTATTTCCTTTAGAAAGGTTATCCTCATCCACATTACATACTATAATTTTTGGCTTGATACTTAATAATCCAATATTATGGAGAAGTTTTTCCTCTAATGCGTTTTTGATTTTAGCTTCTTCACCTTTGTTTAAATCTTCTAATTTCTCATTTAAAATTTTAATTTCTTTTTCATCGAGTAATTTTTTTTTACTTTTTTCGAGTTTTTTTTGCACTATGTCCAAATCTGAGAGAATTATCTCAGTTTTAATAGTTTCAAGATCATCAGCTGGATTAACTTTTGAGTTTACATGGGTAATTTTTTCAGAGTCAAAACATCTTACTAAATGAATAATTGCATCGACTTCTCTTATGTGGGAAAGAAATTTATTACCTAATCCCTCACCTTTTGAAGCACCTTTTACTAAACCTGCAATATCTACAAAAGTAATGTTTGTATAAATTTTTTTCTTAGAATTTGACAGCTTAGCTAATTGATCAAGCCTTTCGTCAACAACATCTACTATACCAATATTTGGGTCAATAGTGCAAAAAGGGAAATTAGCTGCCTCAGCGTTTTTTGATGCTGTAAGAGCATTGAACAATGTTGATTTACCCACATTTGGCAACCCAACTATTCCGCACTTAAATCCCATTAAGGTTTTGATTAACTTTACTAGAAAATAAATCCATTTTTTTATCTATTAGCGTTGGGATTTGTTTTACAATATTTTCAGTTATTTCTTTAATTCTTTCTTCTTCATCTTCTTTGAAATCTTCAAGCACATGATTATTAACCTTCTTTTTTTGTTTTGGATGGCCTATACCAATTCTTACTCTTGAGTAATCTTTTCCTATGAATTTATCTATAGACTCGATACCATTATGACCAGCGCTACTACCCCCAAATTTTGCTTTTATCTTTCCGAAATCAATATCCATATCATCGTGGAATACAATTACATCCTTCGCATCAATTTTAAAGTAATCTATTAATTCTTTTATTGCTGTTCCAGAATTATTCATGAAAGTAAGTGGTTTGATGGCATATATTTTTTTTTCATCTATATTACCAGTCGTTAACAAGCCTTTAAATTTTGGTTTTTGCTTAGAAAGCTTGAAATGTGAGTTGATCGCATCAATTATTTTGAAACCAATGTTATGTCTTGTATTTGTATAATCTGATCCTGGATTTCCTAATCCAACTAGTAAAAGCATATTAATTATTTTTTATCAGCAGGTTTCTTTTCAGCAGGTTTCTTTTCTTCAGGTTTTTTATCAGCAGCAGCATCTTTACTTTTTTCATCTTTTTTAGCTGCTTCACCATCTTTCGCAGTAGCTTCAGCTCCTTCTGCTTGAACTTCACCTTCAGCTCCCTCAGCCGGGACTTCCTCTGCAGGTTTTTCAGGTTCTTTAATTATCGTTGGAGCTGCAACTGTTGCAACAACAAAGTCTCGATCAGTGATTGTTGGCATTACACTTTCAGGAAGTTTTACGGATGAGATTTTAATACTTGTTCCAATGTCTGTACCTGCTAAATCAACAACTATCTCATCAGGTATACTTTCCGCAGGACATTTTAATTCTACTTTTCTTCTTACGATATTCAAAACCCCACCTCGTTTTAAGCCAGGAGAATCAGGATGATTTATAAATTTAACAGGTATTTCCAAAATAATTTTTTTTCCTGATACAATTCTCATGAAATCAATATGTACTGGCTCCTCCGAAATTACATTATAAGAGACGTCTCTTGGAATAACCTTTTCTTTTTTACCCTCCAACTCTATTTCCAAAACTTTTGATAAAAAAGTGTCTGAATTGATTATGTTAGATAACTCCTTTTTGCTAACTGATATATTTTGATTTGGATCTTTTCCTCCATATAATATTGCAGGAATAAACCCATTTGCTCTTAGTTTGTTATTAGAGCCTGAGGTCAACTTTTCTCTTTTTAATGCTTTCAAGTTATTCATAAAATATTGAAAGAGCGTATATAACTCAAGATGTGTTCTAAAACAAGTATTAATTAAATAAATCTGATACCGAATTAGAATTAGCTATTCTTTTAATAGCCTCTGACATCAATGAGGCAATAGATAACACCTCAATTTTATTATTATTCTTAATTCTTTGGGTATTGTCAATTGTGTCTGTAATTATCAATTTTTTAATTTTAGAATTTTTTATTTTTTTTACAGCATCTCCACTCAGAACCGCATGAGTAATAAATACGTAAACTTCATTAGCTCCATTTTTTTTGAGAGCGTCTACTGCATTCACTATTGTTCCACCGCTATCAATTATATCATCAACTATAATGCAAGTTTTATTTTTAACATTTCCAATAATGTTCATTACTTCAGATTTGCCTGGTGAGGGTCTTCTCTTATCAATAATCGCTAGGTCAGCTTTAATTCTTGTTGCTAAAGCTCTAGTTCTTGCTACCCCACCTACATCAGGTGATACGCAAATTAATTTTTTATTATTCAATTTCTTTTTTATATATTTTGCAAAAAGAGGCGCGGTATACAAGTTATCAACTGGCATATCAAAAAATCCCTGTATTTGGCCAGCATGCAAATCAACAGTGACCACTCTTGAAGCTCCAGCATTAGAAATTAAATTTGCGACAACTTTTGCTGAGATAGATGTTCTAGGAGCAACCTTTCTATCTTGTCTTGCATATCCAAAGTAAGGAATTACAGCTGTGATTGTTTTTGCTGAAGATCTTCTTAATGCATCTATAACCAAAAGAAGTTCCATTAAATTATCATTTGCTGGATTAGAAGTTGATTGAATTACAAATACACTATTGCCTCTGATATTTTCATTTACTTCAATATAAATTT
>CACNYH010000030.1 GCA_902624495.1 uncultured Pelagibacteraceae bacterium
TATTTGACCAATTATTAAAAAAGATATTTCTTGATTAGCGCTATTTAAATTGATGTAAGCTAAAACTACATTTACAATCAAAAGATTAATTGATAACAAGCCATTGAAACCATCAATTAGATTTGCACCATTAATTATAAATAAAAAACATAAAAGTACAAATATTGAGGAAAATAAATGACTACTCATTAAAATTTTTAAAAATGGTATATCAATATTTGAAATTTTAATTGGTAAAAAAAATATAAATATAAATAGCAAAAACACCATAGCGAGAAGCCTTTTTAAAGGCTTAATCTTTATTTGTAAGTCATCTAAAAAACCGATTAAAAACATTGAAGAACTTATTAAAATATAGTCGTACAAAATTTTTTCGTAGAGCAAATAATAAAAATAGAAAAATATAATTAAGCAAACTATAGATCCTACTCCGCCACTCCTTGTTACAGGATATTTATGAAATGCTTGAGGTTTAAAAAAATCACTATCAAGCAATGCCCCCCCTCTAATTTTTAAAGAATACTTACTTACAATTAAGAATATAAAGAAACTTATTAAAGAAAAAATTGATAAAAAACTTGCCTCTATAGACTCTGATCCCATTTAATTCTCTATTGTTTTATTGTTTTTTTTAAAAATATATATTCCAATTAGAATTATAACTAATGATACTAAGACTCTCCATGTTATTATTTCGTTCATTAGAAAATATCCAAAAATTATTCCAAATATTGGTATCAAATAAGCTACTTGTGTTTGAAATACTAAGCCATTTACTGTTAATATTCTAAATCTGATTAACCATGCAAACCCTGTTGCTATAACTCCTAAGTATAATAAAGACAGAGTTGAAGCTATTGTTGGCTCAGAGTTCCATGGGCTCTCTAAAATTAAAGAAAATGGGAGTAAAAAAAGAACAGACCAGAGGGTAGTAGAGGTGGTTACATTCTCATTTTTTTTGTTCTTGAGTTTTAAAGTTAACAAACCACCAATACAATAAAATGTAGAGCCTAAAATAGTAATTAAAGCATAAATATAATTTTCACTATTTATTATGACCCTATCAAAAAATAATAATATAATTCCACCAAAGCCTATTAAAACTCCGGTTGATTTGTAAAAAGACAATTTTTCATCTTTTGTAAAAAAATGCGCTAAAATAGATCCACTTAGAGGAGTGGTGCTCATTAAAATTGCAGCTAGGTAACTATTAATTTTTGCAGTTCCAATTGCTATTAATACAAATGGTATAGCGATATTAAACAATCCAATCAATGCATACCATTTCCAATTTTCTGTAAAGGCCTCAATCTTTATTTTCTTTAATTTGCATATAAGTAAAAGAGGGATGCTAGCAAAAATAACCCTTACAAGCGCGAGTGTAATTGGATCGTAAGAATGAGTTGCTATTTTAATATTAAAAAATGAAGACCCCCATATAACAGCTAATAAAATTAATAGTGATAAATCAAATGTATTTGCTTCTCTCATTTCAAGTTCAAATTGTATATATGTGATAAATGCATAGCTGGTATATATTTTTAATATTACTATAAAAAAGTTCCTTATATATGTTCAGGTCAAAATTTAAACTAAATTTTAAGGAGAATTAATGAGTTCTAAAAACATTCTTAAACTTATGAAAGACAAACAAGTAGAGTTTGTTGATTTAAGATTCACTGATCCTAAAGGTAAACTTCAACATTTAACAA
Source organism: uncultured Pelagibacteraceae bacterium (assembly GCA_902624495.1). Classification (GTDB taxonomy): domain Bacteria; phylum Pseudomonadota; class Alphaproteobacteria; order Pelagibacterales; family Pelagibacteraceae; genus Pelagilacustribacter. The sequence continues at coordinate 1,713 of CACNYH010000030.1, forward strand.
TGGACGCGACTGTTGTGGACGAAGATATGCTCGACAAAGGAGTTTTCTTTGATGGTTCTTCAATTGCAGGTTGGAAAGCTATAAACGAGTCAGATATGATATTAAAACCAGATTTAGATAAACCAATAATTGATCCATTTAATTCTCACACAACTCTAAATATCTTTTGTGATATTTTAGATGCAGTAAAAAAAGATCCCTATGAGAGAGATCCAAGAGGAACAGCAAAGAAAGCTGAAGCATATTTAAAAAAAACAGGTATAGGCGACAAATCTTATTTTGGACCTGAGCCAGAATTCTTTGTATTTGATGATGTTAGATTTAAAAATGATATGAACGAAACTAGCTTTAACATAGACAGTTCAGAAGGACCATACAACACTGGCAAAAAATATGAAAACGGTAATATGGGACATAGACCTGGAATTAAAGGGGGTTATTTTCCTGTTCCACCGGTAGATAGCGCTCAAGACATGAGAGGTGAATATTTAAAAGCTTTAAAAGATATGGGTGTAAAAGTAGAGAAACATCACCATGAAGTTGCTCCAAGTCAGCATGAGTTGGGGATGTATTTTGGAACATTAACAAATCAAGCCGATAATGTTCAATTATACAAATACGCTGTCCAGATGGTAACTCATTCCTTTGGGAAAACTGCAACTTTTATGCCTAAACCAGTTAAAGGTGATAATGGATCTGGAATGCATTGCCACCAATCAATATGGAAAGGTAGTACTCCACTATTCATGGGAAAAGAGTACGCAGGGCTTTCAAAAGAAGCACTTTATTATATTGGAGGAATTTTAAAACACGCTAGAGCGATTAATGCTTTTGCTAATGCCACGACTAACAGTTACAAAAGATTAATTCCAGGATTTGAGGCACCTGTTATATTAGCTTACTCAGCTAGAAATAGATCTGCCTCTTGCAGAATTCCAGTTATAATGAATCCTAAAGCCGCAAGAATGGAAATAAGATTTCCAGACGCCGCTGGAAACCCTTACTTAACTTTTGCTTCTATGTTGATGGCGGGTATAGATGGAATAAAAAATAAGATAGATCCTGGTAAACCCTTTGATCAAGATTTATACTCTTTATCTGAAGATGAAGTAAAAAAACTTCCGACAGTTTGTGGCTCTTTAAGAGAAGCTATGCAAAACCTTGATAAAGATAGAAAATTTTTAACTGAAGGCGGTGTTTTTACAGATGATCAAATCGATGCTTACATTGAATTGAAATTTCAAGAAATCTACAATTTTGAGCATACTCCTCATCCTATTGAATTTGAGATGTATTATAGTGGTTAAATTTTAAAAGACTCTCCGCAACCACATCGCTCAGTTTCATTTGGATTTTTAAAAACAAATTGAGAAGAAAATTTATCCTCCTTATAGTCCATCTCTGTCCCTAACAAGTAAATTATAGCTTTAGGATCTATGAAAACTTTTACTCCCTTTTCTTCTATTATTTCTTCATTAGGTTTTATTTCTTTTGCATACTCCATTACATAAGACATTCCAGCACATCCGCCTGATTTTACACCAACTCTCACACCTACCGCAGATTGTTCTGCTTTAGACATCATAAGTTTTATTCTTTTAGCTGCGTTGTCACTAAGTTTAATTACTTGTTCACTCATAAATTTAATTCAAGTTTTGCTGCTTCAGACATTTTATCTTTTGTCCATGGAGGATCCCAAACTAACTTCAAATTAACATCATTAATCCCCTCAATCTTTAAGATATTCTCTTTAACAGAGTTTGGCAAACTTTCAGCTACAGGACAATTCGGTGAAGTTAATGTCATTTCAATAATCACTTTATTTTCTTCATTAACTTCGATTTTATATATTAAACCCAATTCATAAATATTGACTGGAATTTCTGGATCGTAAATTTTTTTGATTTCAGTAATAATTTTTTCTTTCAATTCACTCATTATTTGAGCCTTTTTTTTCTAACGCCGATAGAAGTGTGTGCCATGCCATAGTAGCACATTTAATTCTCATTGGAAATTCCTGAACTCCTGATAGAGAGGATATGGTAGTTATTTGATCTTCTGATAAGCTATTTAAAGTGATTTTTGATTTGTTTTTTAACATTTTTAAAAAGTCGTCGGTTACTTTTTTTGAAAATTGTAAATCTCTACCTTTTAAAGTATCCGTAAGAATTGAGGCTGATGCCAAAGATATAGCACATCCTTCGCCTTCAAAACTTAGACCTGAAATATTTTTGTCTTTGTCTAATTTTAAATAAATATGAACTTTATCTCCACAAAGAGGATTATGTGCTTTAGCATCATGATTATATCCCTCACATTTACCTTTGTTCCTAGGATTCTTTGCGTGATCTAAAATAATTTCTTGATATAATTCTTTTAATTCCATTTAAATCTGAAATACTTTCTTACATTTTTTAATTGACTCACTTAAAACATCAATATCCTCTTTGCTATTATAAACTCCAATTGAAGCTCTTGCGGAGGCAGGAATGCCTAATTTGTCATGTAAAATTTGACAACAATGGTGGCCAGCTCGAATTGCAACACCATCATCATCTAAAATTGTTGCTATGTCATGAGGATGAATTCCATTTATTGTGAAAGAAATTATAGATGCTCTATTTTTTGGATTACCAATAATTTTAACAGAATTGTCTTTTCTTAATTTTTCTAAACCATACTCAAGAATTTGACTTTCATGTTTTTCAATATTTTTTATTCCAAAATCTTGAATAAACTTTATTGATTTTGCAAAAGCTACTACCTCTGCAGTTTGCATTGTTCCTGCTTCAAATTTATTAGGTGAGTCGGCGTAAGTAATTTCATCCTTTTTTACCTCATTAATCATTCCCCCGCCCCCTTGATAAGGAGGTAATTCATCTACCCATTTTTTTTTTGCATATAGAATACCTAATCCATTTGGACCATACATTTTATGACAAGAAATAGCATAAAAATCACAACCTAAATCTTGTACATCCAGAACTGAGTGAGGGGCACCCTGCGTCCCATCAATTAAAACCGGAATTTTTTTTGATTTAGCTAAATCTGTAACCTTTTTAATAGGCATAATAGTTCCTGTCACATTTGAAATATGAGTAAAAGCAATCATCTTGGTTTTTTCGGTAATTTGTTTTTTAAACTCATCGATATCTATTTCTCCATTTTCATTTACAGACGCAAATTTAATTACTGCTCCCTTTTTTTTTCTTAAATAATGCCAAGGTACATAATTTGAATGATGCTCTAACTCAGTCACAATAATTTCATCACCCCTTTTAATAAATTTTTCTCCGTAAGTGCTGGCAACTAAATTAATTGCCTCTGTAGCTCCTTTTGTAAAAATTATTTCTTCTCTAAATTGAGCGTTAACATAAGATTTTACTATATCTCTTGTTTCTTCAAATTTGTTTGTAGCTTTAACTGCTAAAGTATGTACGCTTCTCCCTACATTCGAAAATTCAGTTTCGTAAAATCTAGACATTTCATCTATTACTGCTTTTGGTTTTTGAGAAGAATTAGCACTATCCAAGTAAATTAAAGATTTGCCTTTGATTTTTTGTTTAAAAATTGGAAATTTTGATTTTATATTATCGAATTTCATCTATCTGCTCCGTTATGCTTTTTTCTAGAAAAGTTCTAATTTTCTCTTCAGGTATTTTGTCAAAAATTTCATTAAGAAAACCTTTTATCAAAAGTTTTTTTGCTGCCCTTGACTCAATTCCTCTAGTCATTAAATAATGTATAGCTTCCTCGTCTATGCTACCAGAAGAAGACCCATGAGAACATTTAACATCATCTGCATAAATTTCTAACTCTGGCTTAGCATTGAATTCAGCTTG
>CACNYH010000031.1 GCA_902624495.1 uncultured Pelagibacteraceae bacterium
GAATTTAATAAAGATAACACACCTCAGTACTTGAGAGAATTTGCTTCTTTTTACGATACATGGTTGATGAATAAATATTTTGGAGGTGGAATTAAAAATTTTAGATTTTATTGCCATGAACGGCCTAATATAAAAAAGGACTCAAAATTTATTTGTAATATGCATCCGCACAACTATTATCTCGAAATTTTAACCGAAACAGGCATTGTTGGTTTTGTAATTATATTGATAATATTTTTAGCGGCTCTTTATATTTCTTTCGTAAAAAAATATTTTTCTCTTTCTCCATTAAATAATAATAATTTAATTATTCCTTTTATATTTCTGTTTATTGTTGAAATTTTTCCTTTCAAAAGTACAGGAAGTTTTTTTACTACAGGAAACGCAACTTATCTATTTTTAATTCTTGCTATATTAATTGGATTAACGAGAAAAAATAATTTAATTGAAAATTAAATATAAAGATATAAGTTCTTAATAATGAAAAATGTTTACATTGTAGGAGCTGCTAGAACTGCTGTAGGGTCCATAGGAAAATCACTTAAAAATGTTAGTGCTGATGATCTTGGATCCTCTGTGATTTCCAATGTTTTAAAAAAATCAAAAGTCACGAGCAATGATGTTGATGAAATAATTATGGGTCAGGTTTTAACAGGAGGAACTGGTCAAAATCCAGCTAGACAGGCTTCTATGAAATCAGGAATTCCTAAAGAAAAGCCAGCCTATATTGTTAATCAAGTCTGCGGGTCGGGTATCCGATCTGTTGCTTCGGCTTTTCAAAGTATAAAAGCTGGTGACTCAAAAATAGTAATAGCTGGAGGTCAAGAAAGCATGTCATTAGCTCCGCATGCTATTCACTTGAGAGACGGAAAAAAATTAGGAGATACAGAACTTGTTGATACAATGATTAAAGATGGACTGTGGGATGCGTTTAACGGGTATCATATGGGTATCACTGCAGAAAATGTAGCTGAAAAATTTCAGGTCACAAGAGATCAACAAGATAAATTTGCTCTTAGCTCTCAAAATAAAGCTTTAAAAGCTCAAAAAGAAAACAAATTTAATGATGAAATTATCAACTTTAAAATTAAATCGAAAAAAGCTGAGATAGATTTTTATAAAGACGAACATCCTAGGGAGGGGATTAATTTATCAGCTTTATCCAGATTAAAACCAGCTTTTAAAAAAGATGGCACTGTAACTGCGGGAAATGCATCTGGAATAAATGATGGTGCGGCTGCTGTAGCTGTTATGTCAAGTGATGAAGCAGAGAAAAGAGGCGTTGAAAAATTAGTTTCTATAAAGTCATGGGCAAGTTGTGGAGTTGATCCAGCTTTAATGGGAACTGGGCCAATCCCGTCTTCCAAAAAAGCTATGGATTTAGCAGGTTGGTCTGTAAAGGATGTAGATCTTTTTGAAATTAATGAGGCTTTTGCAGCTCAAAGCTTGGCAGTATTAAAAACCCTCTCAATTCCAGAAGAAAAAGTAAATGTAAATGGAGGTGCTATTGCCATAGGTCACCCAATTGGAGCATCAGGCACAAGAATACTCGTTACATTAATTCATGAAATGATCAAAAGAGATGTTAAAAAGGGATTAGCGACTCTTTGTATTGGTGGTGGTATGGGTATTGCAATGTGTATAGAAAGATAATCTTATTTATCTTTGCTAATGATTATCATTAAAAGTCTTTTCCTTAATTTTTAGTGATAATGATTACCAATATTAAACATAAAAGTTGAAATAAAATATACATTATTTAGGCTTAAGTTATGAAAACTTATAGCTGTAAAAAATGTGGTTTAACAATTCCTATGACTTGCTCACAATGTGATAGGGTTGTTGATATCAAGATTGTAGGCGAAGGTTGTTTAGTAAAAGAGAATAAATGTTTAGATTGTACAACAGTTCCTATTATTAAAGATGTTTGCCTTGAACAAACTGCTTAAAATTTAGTCGTCCTATTTTTTTTGTAGTTTTTCATCCATAAACTAAAAACTTTTATCGCGTCTTTCATGTTTTTAGTTTTGTAAGGGTGTTTTTTTGCTCTACCTAGCATCGTTGCTACAACATTAATTTGATATTTTAGGTCTCTATTTTTTATAGCTTTAATCGTGTATAGAGCTTTTGCTTTATCCTTAAACCCTAAACCATAGGTGGTTGTTTTAGGATTATAATCAGAAAATAAAGATAAATTTAATGGTTTAATCCTTTTATCTTTAAGAATTTCAGACATTGGCATTTGATCAATTATCTTAAAAATTTTTTGACTATCAAAATTTTTAAATGTTTGTTTTTTTGCACCATCAAAACCAAATAGCTCAATTAAAAAGTTTTTACCAATTTTCTTAGTAACCAATTTGATGACCCTATTATGGAAATGCTTAATATCCTTTTGGTAGAGTTTTTTTGCTTTTTTATACTTCAAGTTTTTGTAATCAGGGGTTTTGATTAGCAAAACTCTACATTTCCATCTATATTTTTTTATCATTTGACCTCTTTAAAAAAGATAATATTACAGTATAGGTTAAAATTATGGAACTGCCTGTAATAAATCATCCAGATTATGTTGCGAAAATAAATGATGATAACAAGTTTCCCATTAAAAAATTTGGGGCACTAGCAGAGCACCTTATAGATGAAGGAGTTGTTAAAAAGTTTCATATACCTAAGGAATGCTCAATTGAAACAATGAAAACTTCACACGCCTTAAAGTATATAAATGATATTAAAAATAAGACACTTGATGTTACAGCTCAAAAAAAAATTGGTTTTCCAATTAATGATAGTGTTGTGAGAAGATCTTTTGTGGCTACTGGAGGTACAGTGCTAGCTAGCAAACTTGCTTTAGATTCGAAGCTTGCTTGTAATACTGCTGGGGGCAGTCATCATGCTACGTTTGATTACGGGGCAGGATACTGTGTCTTTAATGATACTGCTGTTGCAGCTAATTATTTAAAAAATAAAGGATATGCAAAAAAAATCCTGATATTAGATTTAGATGTACATCAAGGTAATGGAAATTCTGAAATATTTCAAAAAGATAAAGATGTTTTAACTTTTAGTATGCATTGTGCTTCGAATTACCCTGCAAAGAAATCTAAAAGCGATATAGATATAGAGCTTCGCGATAATATGGAAGATGATGAATACTTAAATATTCTAAATAAAAATCTAAATGAGCTAAATAACAACTCTTATGATTTTGTATTCTATGTTGCAGGAGTTGATATTCATCATGAAGATAGATTAGGTAAACTTAAAATTTCAGACAATGGTATCAATAAAAGAGATCAAATAGTTATTGAAAACTTTTATTCAAAAAAAATTCCTTTATGTGGTGTGCTTGGTGGTGGTTACAACAAAAGCTTTGAAAAACTTATAGAGCTTCACTCGATGTTACACAAAAACTGTGCTAACTACTTTTGATTGGTCTTGACTTTAGATGGACTAAACTTAGGGACTAAAATCAAGACTTGTAAAATAATAACTATTTCTAAACTAAAGATAACTCTTAAAACTGACGCGCTACAATTTTAACTGCGGCAGATTCTCAAAAAATTGAAGAGACTCAGGATTAGCAATTGCCTCTTTATTATTAATTTTTTCACCATTTATTATCTGTCTTACAGCTAACTCCACAATTTTTCCGCTTTTTGTTCTTGGTATCTCAGGAGCTTTGATTATTATTGCAGGCACATGCTTAGGAGAACAGTTTTTTCTTATTTTGGATTTGATTAATTTAATTTTTTCATTGTCTATTTCTTGGTTATTTTTAGTAGTAACAAATAAAATAATTCTTACGTCATCATCAAAGTCTTGCCCTACAACCAATCCTTCAGTGACGAAATCTATATCTTCTACTTGCTGGTAAATTTCAGAGGTTCCAATTCTTACTCCTCCTGGATTTAATGTGGCATCAGATCTACCGCGCATTATAAACCCATTCTTATCAGTTCTTTCAATAAAATCTCCATGGTGCCAAATATTTTTGAACCTAGTGAAGTAAGCTTTATGATATTTTTGACCGTCATCATCTCCCCAAAACTTTACTGGCATAGAAGGAAATGGTTTTTTGACAACTAACTCTCCTTTATCTCCTTCAAGGGTACTTTTTCCGTCATCTGTGAAGACATCAACGTCGATACCCAAACTTTGTCCTTGAATTTCACCTTTATGAACATCTGAAAAAAGATTTCCAAGTACTAAGCACCCAACTAAGTCTGTTCCTCCTGCAATAGACGCGAGGTGGACATCTTTCTTAATGTTATCGTATACATATTTGAAGCTTTCCTCCGCTAAGGGTGACCCGGTTGACGTAATAATTTTTAAAGAACTTAAATCCAAATTTTTACTTTTATACTTTTCGTTCTTTAGGTGATCTATATATTTTGCACTTACACCAAAGAGATTAATTTTTTTATTTTGACAATATTCAAGAAGAATATCTATCTTGGGAAAAACTGGGGATCCATCAAAAAGAAAAATTGATGAGCCAGTCGCTAATCCACCTACTAACCAGTTCCACATCATCCAACCTGTTGTAGTATAGTAAAATAATTTTTCGTTTTCTCTAATGTCACAATGAAGCATAAACTCTTTATTATGTTCAATTAAAACATTTCCTGATCCATGAGTAATACATTTTGGTTTTCCTGTAGTACCGCTTGAAAAAAGAATATAAATAGGATGATTGAATTCAAATCTTTCAAAATCCTCATCTAAGTCGTTATTTAAAGTCTCTTCAAAATTAATGAAATTCTTTAAACTGTCTCTCTCTTTTTTATTATAATTAAATGCAATTACTTTCTTAATTGATGGTATTTGTTTAAGAATTTCTTGGACTTTATCTAAAATATTTATTTTTTTTCCATTATAATAATAATAATCGCATGTAATAAAAATTTTTGGTTCTATCTGTTTGAACCTGTCTATAACTCCCTGAGCTCCAAAATCAGGTGAACAAGAAGACCATATAATTCCATTTTTTGCACAAGCTAAAAAACAAATGATGGACTCTATTTTGTTAGGCACATACGCTGCAACTCTATCTCCTTTACGAAGATTTTGTTTTTTGAGATAAGATGAAAGTTTACAAACTTTTTCATATAATTCATTCCAAGTAATATTCTCTTCAAAACCTTTTTCAGATAGAAAATTAATAGCTAATTTATCAGATTTTTTTTTGAGAACATTTTCTGTGTAGTTCAATTTT
>CACNYH010000032.1 GCA_902624495.1 uncultured Pelagibacteraceae bacterium
AAGTTCTAATTATGCAATATTTTTTGGTAGCTTTAAGTAAATTTTTTAAAGGAATATCTATTGATGGTAAATGATGTAGAACATTTGAGCAAAAAACAATCTCAAATTTTTCCTTGTACATTTTTGACATTGAAAATAAACTTTGTACATCGAATTTAACATTTTTATTATTTTTAAAATATTTTTTTGCAAAGTGTATATAATCCTTTGTTGCATCAAACCCACAATAATTAATATTTTTATCTATTCTTTTCAAACTCTGGTAAAAATGACCTGCTGCACAACCAAAGTCTAATATTTTATAACCTTTTTTATATCTTTTTTTAATAATAGAAGATACTTGTTTTGATGCCTCCATTTCCGGAAGAATTTTTTTCACCCTTTTAACAGATCTCTCAATTGAGCTGTTCTTTCTCCAAATTTCCCAATCGTTATTTCGATCTTCAAATAATATTTTTTTAACCATAGTTTAACCTCCTTTGGTTTTTTTCTTTTAATTTGTATTTAATAATATCGCTAGCGGTGGATAAAAGATTTATCTTATTTGCTCTTACAAACTTTTTAATATAGCTCAAATCTCTTGATGTATTTATATCAAATTTAAAACCCGGATATGCTAGACTTTTTGGAGCCTGCATGGCTAAAATTCTGAATTTTTTTTTATTTTCCCAAACATATTGTGTGACATGTTCTCTTTGAGCTTTTTTTTTCGCATAATTAAAAAGTTTTTGCAAAAGCTCTAATGAAAAAATTTCAGCTCCAAAACCATCAGCATATTTACTGTTTAGTCTATTTTGATGGTTGCATATATAGTCGTATTTTTTTGATTTAAATTTTTCAACTAACAAGTCTATTAACCTGCAGTCAATAAAAGGATTGTCGGCACAAACTCTTACAATAACTTCAGATCCATGTGTCTTTGCTGCATTGTAAAATCTACCAAGAACATCTTGATTTTGCCCTCTAAAACAAAAAATTTTATTTCTACTGGCTATCTCTTGTAGAATATCATCTTTTTTATTTTTTGTTGTGGCTAATATTATTTTTTTAATTTTTTTTGACTTTTTTACTCTTTTAATTACCCAATCTAACAAACTTTTGTCTGCAATTTTTTTCAAAATTTTTCCCGGAAGTCTATGTGAGCCCATTCTTGCTTGAATAATTACTGATAAATTCTTCATAAATTATTTGAAGTCCCGCCAACTAGGTGTCGTACTAGCTTTTAGGTTCTTATTTGCTCTTTTTCCTATAACTTTATTCCATGAATTTGCTGAAATACCTATGTTTGGCCTTAAGGTTATTAAATCTCTCTCTTTAATAATTGTATTTTTTTTTATATCCCTTGCAATTACTATAGAACGTCTTGCAAATTTTCTTGATTTAATCTCACTTTTAATAAAATTTTTTTCTCTTTTTTTACCAAGAATAGTTCTAATTTTTTTTAGTTTCTTGGAAAAAGATATTAAATCTTTCATATCCATTGAGTGGTAGTGATCGTTCCCTTTTAATTTTTTGTTAAACGTAAAATGTTTTTCTATCACTTTCGCACCCAATAGATAAGCAGTAGTCAAATTTAACATATCATTATTAGGTAAAGTATGATCTGAGTATCCTATTAAATGATTAGGAAACTTATTTTTAAGACTTAAAATCATATTAAGATTAGCATTTTTTTCACTAGTTGGATAATTAAGTATACAATGCATAATGATTATTTTGTTGGTTCCTTTTTTTAAAATTTTAATTGCACCTTTAATTTCATTTAAATTAGAGGCTCCAGTAGAAATTATTACTGGCTTTCTAGTTTTAGATATTTTATTTAATAAAGGGTAATTAGTAATATCAGAGGAAGAAATTTTGAAAACAGGAACTAAATTTTTAAGTTTATCTACAGCATCTAAATCAAATGGCGTAGATAGAAAATCAATTTTGGTTTTTTTACAAAAATTGGCTAATTTTTTGTATTCATTTAATCCAAACTTATCGTATTTAGAAAATAATTCAAATTGAGACTTTGTTTTTTCTTTGGATGTATCCCAATATGCTTTGGAACTACGCTTAACAATTTTTTCAGCTTTGTAAGTTTGAAATTTGACTGCTTGTGCACCGCCTTTTTTTGCTTGAACAATCATCATTTTTGCAATTTTTAAGGAACAAGAGTGATTGACACCGATTTCAGCAATTATGTAAGGATAATCGCTTTTTTTAATTTTATTGAAATTAAAATTCATTTTTATTTTATTTATGCTTTTTAATAAGTTTTTTGTAATGTAATTCCATTTTCTTCTTATTTTTTGTAATATTTTGAGAATGTTTTCTGTATCTATAAAGTGGTAAACTAATTCTGTTAATATTATATTTTTTTAAGAATCTAATTCTTAAATCCTTGTCTTCGTGAACCTTAAAACTCTTATCGTACAAACCAATATTTATCAAAGCCTCGACCCTAAACATAATTCCGCAACCTATCGGATCTTTTAATGCGTCCATTTGCTTTATTATATTTTCTTTATCGTCTACAAGATAATAATCACAACAAACTGAATCCATCTTGTGGTTGTACAATAAATACATTTGTAAAAAATTTAAAAACTCCTTATTGACATAGTCATCAGAGTCTACTCTTACTATAAATCTTCCTTGAGAGGATCTGATTCCTTTATTGAGGGAGTATGGTAAGCCCATATTTTTTTTATTATTTAAAAGTTTAATTTTTCCTTTGAACTTGTCTAGAATAGATAATGTGTTGTCTTTACTAAAGTCATTTACAACAATAATTTCATAGCTGTCTTTATCTAAAGTTTGGTCTATTAGAGAACGTATGCATCTCCCAATAAATAATTCTTGATTATAAACTGGGACTACAACAGATACTGTTATTTTATCGCTCATCAACGATTATTTCAAAGCTTTAGAAATTCCTTTATAAATGCTTGAGATTTGTTTTTTTTTCATTTTTACGAATATTGGTATCGAAACTGCCTTTCTAAGTAAATTTTCAGATTTTTTTAATGATCTCTTTAATTTTTTATTATTTAACTCTTTTATATGGGACCATAGACCAGCAAAATGCCAGCTATAAGCCTCAGGTAAAATTTTAGTTGAAATTCCAACTTTTAAGAGTTCTTTTCTACACTTTTTGGCCTTTATAGTATTTTTTACGAAAATAATTAATGCGTCTGCAGTTATTTCACTTCCTTTAGGATAAATTCTTTTTTTTAAACCTGGGATATTCCTAATTTTTTTCCAGATTAAATCATGATTTCTTTTTTGCTTTTTAATTATAAAATTTAATTTTTGAAGCTGGGCTATTCCAACTGCACCTTGCATTTCGGTCATTCTAAAATTAAAACCACTTGATTTTCTTGTATCTTCCCACCTTGGGAATTTTGGATTATTCTCATGTCCATGGTCATGCCATGCTTTAGCTAATTCATATTTCTTTTTTGATTTAAATATCAACATTCCTCCTTCTCCGGTAGTTAATGTTTTTGCAAAATCAAAGGAGTAAGCTCCAATATCACCCCAGGTTCCCAAGAATCTATTTTTATACTTACCTCCACATCCCCAAGCAGTATCTTCTATTAAAGTAATTTTGTATTTCTTGCATATTGTTTTAATTTTATCCACTTGAGCTGGGACACCAAGCATATGTACAATTATTACAGCTTTTGTTTTTTTATTAATTTTTTTGATTAAATCATCAGGGTCCATATTTAAAGTTTCATTGATGTTGGCGCATATTGGTGTAGCACCCGACTCTATAATCGCCTCAACAGTTGCTACAAATGTAAAAGATTGAGTAATAACTTCGTCTTTCTTTTTTAATTTAAGTGTTGCTAAAGCAACTCTCAGAGCAGCTGTACATGAAGTAACAGCTAAAGCATGTTTGGATTTCAATTTTTTGGCAAAATTTCTCTCAAATTCTTTTACTTTAAATATACCCTTTCTTTGGTTTTCAAAACCCATTCGAAATAGAGTTTTGCTTTTAAGAAAAACGTCGCTTACTTGTGAAAATTCTTTTTTGTCCAATAGTTCGTAACCAGGCATAATTTAAGATAATTGTTCTTTTAATGATCTTTCGTATTTTAATTTTGAAGAACGATTTATTTTACTTGATTTAGCAATGTACCTTACTGTAAGTCCAACCCTGCTTTTGTTACTTTTGTTTTTATTACTTCCATGAACTATTAAACAATGGTGAATTAATATATCACCAATATTAAGAGTTGGAGTTGTCTTTTTAAATTTCTTCAATATTTTTAAATTACTCAAAGTCTGAGAACTACCTGGAACATAAGATGACTTGTGATTTAATAATCCAAGTTTTTGGCTTTTAGAAAAATAAAATAATGCACCATTTTTCTTAGTGCATTTATCCAAAGCAAGCCAAACAGTAGCTCCCTTTGAGTTGTTAACATTCCAATAATAATTATCTTGATGAATAGGAACAGCTAAGCCAACCTTAGGGGGTTTAGCAAAAACCTCAGCACCAAAATTTTTCAATTTATCATTAATTAAATTTTTTACTATCAGTCTTAAATATTTGTTGTCCCTAAGTTTCTTTACATATGGCCATTTTAAATTATGTATAGAGTTAATTTGCTTTGAGCCCTTGACAAAATGAATTTCTCTTTTTTTTAATATTTTTTTTTCTTTGTTAATGAAATTAAAAAGATCTTTTTTTAATTTTTTTGTTTTAGTCTTGGAAAAAAAATTTCTTATTACAACAAATCCGTTTTTATCAAAAGATGTTTTGAGTTCAATTAATTTTTTATCTATCATATGTTTATATTTAACCAATGCTCCGCACTTTGTAAAAAGTTCTTTTTACAGTTATTAAAGTGTACATTAGTAAATTTATAAAGGAGTAAATGAAAACTTATCTTTTCTTATAGTAGTTTTTAAATCTCCAATTAAAATTTTAAATTTATTTTTTTGTAGTTCAATTATCCTAAATATAGTGTTTGTAAATGGTCCTG
>CACNYH010000033.1 GCA_902624495.1 uncultured Pelagibacteraceae bacterium
CAAAAATCTGTTTATCAATGGAGATGAAGACCAGCTGAACAGGGTTTTTATAAATTTAATAAAAAATTCTGAGGAAGCTTTTGACGATACGTACAAAAAAAACCCTAATTTTAAAGGCAATATAGATATAGAAATAGACCAAAATAATGACTATATAATTTGTAGGTTGACAGACAATGGTCCAGGTATTACAGACGCAAAAAAAGCGATGACTCCTTATTTTACAACTAAGAAAACAGGAACTGGCTTAGGACTGCCAATCGTGACAAAAATTATTAATGAGCACTCAGGTAATTTAATAATTCAAAAACACAAAAAAGGATATGGTACTTTAATTTTAATCAAGTTGCCAAAATTTAATGCATAAAGAAATTTTAGTTATAGACGACAACCCTGATATTCGTTTATTGGTAAGTAGTATTTTAAAAGATCAGAATTTTCAGGTAAGAACAGCTGCTAATTATGATCAAGCAGTTTTTGAAATAAACAAAAAACTTCCTGATCTAGCTATAATCGATATCAAGTTAGATAAAATTGATAAAGATGGAATAGATCTTTTAAAATTAATTACTAAAAAAAATAAACAAATTCCAATTATTATGATATCAGGCCATGCAACAGTAGCAATTGCAGTTGAAGCTACCAGACTAGGAGCATACGAATTCATTGAAAAACCCTTCTCAAAAGAAAAAATTCTTAATTATGTAAAAAGAGCTCTTGAGTCCTTCGAACTTAAAAAAGAGAAAGACTTAATTGAAAATAAACTTTTTCATTCGTTTGATTTAGTGGGAAAAAGCCCTTCATTAATGAAAGTTAAAAAAATTATAGAAAAGCTATCAACTTCTGAAAGCAGGGTGCTTATTTCGGGCCCAACTGGAGCAGGAAAAGAACTTGTAGCCAGAAAAATTCATAAAAATTCTCTAAGGTCGAAAGAACCTTTTGTAATTATTAATGCAGCACTTTTGAAAGAAAACACCTATGAGAGAGAATTATTTGGAGAAGAATTTGAAGACGGAAATGTATCATTTGGAGCATTAGAGAGAGCTAACAAAGGAACACTTTTAATCGATGAAGTATCAGAAATACCTTATGAAACTCAAGCAAATGTACTACGAGTGTTAATTGACCAAAAATTTAAAAGATTAAATGGTTCAAAAGATATATACGTTAATATAAGATTAGTATCTTCCACATCAAAAAATTTAGGCAATTTAGTAAAGAATGGCAAGTTTAGAGAAGATCTTTATCATAGATTAAACGTAATGCCGATAGAGCTTACACCTTTAAGCTCAAGGACCGAAGATATTTCATTATTAATAAAATATTTTATGGAAAAACTTTCAGAAATTAATGGAGTTCAAAGACCAAACATTGATATTAATAATGATAATTTATACACTTATAATTGGCCCGGAAATGTAAGAGAGCTAAGAAATCTTGTAGAAAGAGTCACAATCTTATCATCAAATGAGTCAAAATCAGATATCAATAAATTGATTGAGGATATTCTAAATCCCTCATCTTCCTCTTTGTCCAACAAAGATATTTTGGAAAAATCTTTTACATCTCCATTAAAAGAAGCACGTAAACATTTTGAAAAAGAATATCTTTTAATTCAATTAAAAAAAAATCATGGAAATATTTCGAAAACAGCAGATTTTATAGGTATGGAGAGATCAGCACTTCATAGAAAATTAAAAGAGCTTGGGATCAAAGGCATAAATTAGAATGAATATAATTATCTGTGGAGCTGGCAAAGTCGGCTTCTCAATTAGCAAACAATTATCTGTTCAAGGTCACTCCATAACGGTAATTGATCAATCCTCAGAGGATATAAAA
This sequence comes from uncultured Pelagibacteraceae bacterium, assembly GCA_902624495.1. Lineage (GTDB taxonomy): Bacteria > Pseudomonadota > Alphaproteobacteria > Pelagibacterales > Pelagibacteraceae > Pelagilacustribacter. Next base: position 1,840 of record CACNYH010000033.1, read on the forward strand.
AAAATTAACGATACCCAAGATGTGAAAGGCATTGTAGGCAGAGCAACTTTACCAACAGTATTGGAAAATGCAGGAGCTGAAAAAGCAGATATGATCATAGCAGTCACAAGAAATGATGAGACAAATATGATTGTATGTCAATTGGCAAGCTCACTATTTAATGTTTCAAAGAAAATTGCCAGAATAAGAACCAAAGATTTTCTAGAGGGAAAGTGGGGAAAGCTATATAATAAATCAAATATACCCATTGATGTTATAATTTCTCCAGAGTTAGAGGTTGCTAAATCTCTATACAGAAGGTTAGAGGCCCCCGGAGCTCTAGACAATGTACCATTCGGTAACAATAAAGTAAAAATGCTAGAAATAGCAATTGAAAAAAATTGCCCAATTAAAAATATACCGTTAAAAAAATTAACAGAGAAATTTCCTGATTTCAAAGCAAATATAATTGGAGCCCTTAGAAAAGATAAATTAATTTACTTAAAGAAAAATGATCAAATTTTAGAAGATGACAATATTTATGTAGTTATAAGTAGCGACCAATTAAACCCAATTTTAAAAGCTTTTGGGCATGAGGAAAAAGTTTCAAAAAATATTTTAATTATTGGAGGAGGAAATATTGGGTTAAACTTAGCAAAAATGCTTGAGGAAAATGGTCAAGATTTAAGAGTTAAAATAATTGAAAAAGATAAAAAAAGAGCCGAAGAGATTGCCAATGAGCTTTCTTCCTCGATAGTAATTAATGGTGACGCGCTAGATGAGGAAATTCTTAAAGAAGCTAATCTTGAAGGGTCAGAAACAGTGCTTGCTTTAACTAACGATGATGAAAATAATATGATGGCTTGTGTTTTAGCAGAAAAAACTGGCCTTAAAAAAAGGACAATTGCTATAGTTAATAAATCAAACTACAATTTACTTCAAGACTCATTAAATATAGACGATCTCGTTGATCCTAGAATGACAACTGTTTCAAGAATAATGGAGCATGTACATAAGGGCACCATAGGAACTGTTTACTCACTTTTAGATGGAGAATATGAATTTATTGAAGCAAAAATTTTAGAAAAATCAGAACTTCTAAATAAATCTATCCGAGACTCCAACTTACCTGAGGATATAAGAATTGGAGCCATAGTGAGAAAAAAAAAAGTCATTATCCCAAGATCAAACTTTGTATTTGAAAAAGATGATTTAGTTGTATTTTTAGCTAAAAGGGAACAGCTTAAAGCTGTTGAAGATATATTTAGCGTCGGTTCTATTTAACAGAAATGAATTTTAAAAGTATATTTTTTTATATAGGACTTTTTTGTTTTCCTATAAGTTTGTTGTCATTCATCAATATTTTATATTCCTCGTATTTTGATTTTTTTTTAAGTATCGAATCTTATTTTACCACGTTAATTCTATCTTTATTTACTGGAACTTCACTTTTTTTAATCGGAAAAAAATCAAACAAAAAATTAAATTTTATTGAACAATTAATTCTAATAATTTCAGTTTATATATTAATTGGATTTTTAATTTCTATTCCCTATTATTTAAGTAATTTAAAAGTTACGTTTTTAAGTTCTTTTTTTGAGGCTGTTTCAGGTTTAACAGGCACAGGATTTTCCACATTTAAAAATATTAAATATTTAGATCCTACTTTAATTCTTTGGAGATCATCATCTCAATGGATTGGAGGATTATTTTTTTTATTTTTTTAATTTTATGAGAAAGAATAACATAATTTATTATTTCTTGTATACCCGAGAAGCCTCTTCCACATAAGTTAAAAAAATGATAATTTGAAATATTGGAAAGAAGTGAAGAAATTGTCATTTCATCTTTGCTTGCACCTTCACCAAATGCGGTAGAATTTCCTAAAATTACACCTGTTTTTTTGCCTTTACCAATGTTATCAAAAATAGATATAGACTTTTTTTTGTCCCTCAAATTATTAAATCTTAATCCATAGATATCTGTATTACATACATTTGATCTCAAATTTGACTCTTGATTGAACATCAAGAACGGCCTCCAATTTGCTTGCATTACATCGTAGAGTTTTGATTGTGGAACTAAATCATATTTGAAAGATTTTTTTTTGATCATTTTAGTCCTCGAACTTCCAACTATTTTTAATTATTTTATTTTTTATAAGAATTTCTGAGATCTGGCTTACTTCTTTATCGAAATTAATCTTTTTTAATAACTTAGTTCCATTAGCTACTAATCTCTGACTTAGATTTTCATCTTGATGGACTTCTTTTATGGCATTTGCTAAAGTTTTTGGATTATAAGGATCAATATAATACACCGCATCCTCATAAACCTTTTTAATTTCAAATATTTCTGCATAAATTACTGGTACTTCTAACTGAAACGCCTCCCACGGAGGAATATTTGTAGGTCCGCTAAAAGTAGGCATAACTAATGCTAGAGAATTTTTATAGAGATATGGTAAGTCTAAATAATTTACAAAATCTAAGAATATTATTTCTTTTTCTAAATTTTTTTTAGAAACATATTTTTTTATTTTTGATAAATACCCCTTATCTGCTCCGCAAAAAACTGCTGCTATTTCCTTTTTATATTCCTTTTTTAAAATTTCTATAGAATCAATTATACATTTGTGATTTTTGTGCGGTAGAAACATAGCGGGATAAAAAACGTAATTTTTTGGTAAAGAATATTTTTTTAATGGCTTATAGGAGTTTTTTGAAAAGTTTTTAAATAAATTTGATGGCTGGTGATTAATTATAAAAATTCTATCTTCCTCAACATTATAAAACTTAGAAATCTTTTTTTTAATTATTGAAGAATTTGTTATCACAGCTATAGCTCTTTTAAGAGATTTAGTTAAAATTTCGTCTTTTCTAAGAAAGTTAGAATTTTTTGACCATTCAGGAAACTCCACGTTTTCTCTATGAGAAACATCTGGCACTGTTATTATAAAATCTGTATTCTCAATATAAAGTGAATATTGTGAGGGATTTGCAAAATAAACAACATCGATACTGTTTTTTTGTAATAATTGTTCAAATTTATTGCTGAAAAAGAAGTTTCTTATTCTTCTAATTAAGTTTCCATAATTTCTTAAGTAACAAATAAATCTTTCTAAAGAGTTCATTTTTAAAGTAACTATTGGATACCTGTCTT
>CACNYH010000034.1 GCA_902624495.1 uncultured Pelagibacteraceae bacterium
ATTTGTTCAGAGATACTTTCCTAGGGAAATTTAAACCAATTACAGGAGGATTTATAACCGGCGATAGTTCAGTATATTTATACACAGGAGTTGAAGGTCAATATGGAATAGGTCCAATTAAAATTTTACCAAGTTTTTCTCCGGGTTACTATGAAAAAGGTGACGGCAAGGATTTAGGGAGTATGCTAGAATTTAAAAGTGAAATTAAAATTGGATTTGATATTTTTGAGAATTCTAAATTAAGTTACAGCTACAGTCATATCTCCAACAATGATTGGGGAGATACAAATCCAGGTACAGATAATCAACATATAACATTTTCTAAAAATTTTTAATTATGAGATTAAAGGATTGTCATAATTTTAACGATTTTAGAACTTTAGCTAAAAAAAAATTACCATCACCTATTTTTCATTATATTGATGGAGCCGCTGATGATGAAGTTACCTACAAAAGAAATACTTCGGCGTTTAATGACGTTGATTTAGTTCCAAACGTTTTAAGGGGAGTGGAAAAAGTTGATCTTTCAACAACAATATTTGGACAGAAGCTAGACTTACCGTTTTACTGCTCACCTACAGCGCTTCAAAGACTTTTTCACTACCAAGGGGAGAGAGCTGTAGGAAAAGCTGCTCAAAAATTTAATACAATGTTTGGTGTATCCTCATTAGCAACGGTAAGTGCTGAAGAAATTTCATCTTTAGTAAGCACTCCAAAACTCTTTCAATTTTACTATCATAAAGACAAAGGTTTAAATGATGCGATCCTTGAGAGAGCGAAAGCAGCAAAATTTGATGTAATGGCTTTAACTGTGGACACGATTACAGGTGGAAACAGAGAAAGAGATTTAAGAACAGGGTTTACATCTCCCCCAAAATTAACATTAGAAAGTTTGATAAGCTTTGCCATAAAACCGATGTGGGGGATTAATTATGTTACAAGAGGAAAATTTGAACTCCCTCATCTGCAAGATCACGTTAAGGAAGGCACAAGCACTGCAACTTCAGTTGGAAACTATTTTTCGACTATGCTTGATCAATCCATGAATTGGAAAGACGCAGAAAATCTTTGCGCTAAATGGGGAGGACATTTTGCTCTTAAAGGTATAATGAGTGTAGAGGATGCAAAACGTGCTGTAGATATTGGTTGTACTGGAATTATGGTATCAAATCACGGGGGAAGACAACTGGATGGAGCCCGTTCTCCTTTCGACCAACTAGCAGAGATAGTTGACGCAGTAGGTGATAAGATAGATGTGATTTGTGAGGGAGGTATTCAAAGAGGCACACACATACTAAAAGCACTTTCAATAGGTGCAAAAGCCTGTGCTGGAGGAAGACTTTATCTTTATGCTCTAGCAGCCGCTGGTCAGTTAGGTGTTGAAAAAGCTTTAGGTCAATTAAGAACTGAATTAGAGAGAGACATGAAGTTAATGGGTTGTACCAAAATAAGTGAATTAAGCAGAAAAAATTTAAGATTTAGAAACGCATGAGTCTAAATGACTGCTATAATTTCGAGGATTTTAGAAAACTAGCAAAAAAAAAATTACCCGCCCCTATTTTTCACTACATCGACGGAGGCGCTGATGATGAGACAACATTAAAAAGAAACACAGAATCATTTTTAAAATGTGATCTTGTTCCAAATATTTTAGCTAGTGTTGGCGAACCAGACTTATCGACTTCAGTTTTTGGACAGAAAATCGATATGCCAATTTTTTTATCTCCAACAGCTATGCAAAGACTTTATCATTACGATGGTGATAAAGCCTCTGCTAGAGCAGCCGAGAAATTTGGAACATTTTATAGCATGTCAACAATGGCGACTTCTTCAATAGAAGAAATCGCAAATATTTCTGGAGGGCCAAAATTATTTCAGCTCTATATTCATAAAGACCAAGGTTTAACTGATAATCTAATAGATAGATGTAAAAGTTCAGGTTTTAAAGCTATGTGTTTAACTGTTGACACTGTTGTAGCAGGTAATCGGGAAAGAGATCATAGATGGGGTTTTACAACGCCGCCAAAACTAACATTAAAAAGTATTTTAAGTTTTGCTATGCATCCAAAGTGGGCGTACAACTATTTAACTCATGAAAAGTTTGAATTGGCAAACGTTTCTCATTGGACCAAAAAAGGATCCAGTATAGCAAAAGGAGTAATGGAATATATTAATGAACAATACGATCCCGCAATGAGTTGGAAGGATGCAGAATATGTAGTAAAAAAATGGGGCGGGCCATTTGCCTTAAAAGGAGTTATGTCTGTGGAAGATGCAAAACGAGCAGTAGATATTGGAGCTTCAGCTATTATGCTTTCAAACCATGGTGGCCGGCAACTTGACGGCTCGAGGTCTCCCTTTGATCAATTACCTGCAATAGCTGACGCAGTTGGAGGAAAAATAGAAATTATTTTAGATGGTGGAATAAGAAGAGGAACACATGTTCTTAAAGCCCTGTCTCTAGGAGCTACGGCTTGTAGTTTTGGAAAAGGTTTTCTGTTTGCGTTAGGAGCCGGAGGTCAAAAAGGAGTAGAACAAATTCTTAAAAGAATGAGAGAAGAAATTAGAAGAGACATGATTTTATTAGGATGCAAAAGCATAAAAGAGCTAAATAAAACAAAAATTGCATATAGGTGATGCAAAAAAACTAGTTTCCAAAAGTGACAATAAATATTAGGTTTAGGATATGAAATTAGCAAAAAATTTAGATAGGCTTGGAACTGAAACGGCTTTTAGTGTTTTAGCTGAAGCAAAGAAACTTGAGGCTCAAGGTAAAGAAATGATTCATCTAGGTTTAGGTCAACCAGATTTCATGACACCTAAACATATTATGGATGCAGCAAAAAAAGCTATTGATGATGGACATCATGGATATGTCTTGGCTAACGGAATTGTTGAGTGTAGGCAAGCAGTATCAAGAAAAATTAAAAATCTGTATAAAAAAGAAGTTAGTCCTGAGAGGATTATGATTATGCCAGGTGGAAAACCCACAATGTACTTTGCAATTCAAATGATCGGTGAGCCTGGTGCAGAAATAGTTCATCCAACACCAGGTTTTCCAATTTACGAGTCGATGATTAATTATACTGGTGCTAAAGCAGTTCCCTATGATTTGACAAAAGAGAAAGATTTAAAGTTTGATCCTGAAAAGATTTTATCTTTGATAACAGATAAAACTCGTCTTGTTATTTTAATAAATCCAAACAATCCAACTGGAAGTTTTGTTGAAAAACCTGCGATTGACTTTCTTGCTGAAGGTTTAAAGAAACATCCTCACGTAACAATACTTAGTGATGAAATCTATAGTAGACAAATCTTTGATGGAAAAGAAATGCCAACTTTTTTTAATTACCCTGATTTACAGAATAGATTAATAGTTTTAGATGGATGGAGTAAAGCTTACTCTATGACTGGCTGGAGAATGGGTTGGAGTGTGTGGCCGGAAAATTTAATTCCCCATGTAACTAAATTAGCAATTAATAGTTTTTCATGTGTAAACGCACCGTCTCAGTTTGCTGGAATAGCTGCGCTAGATGGACCTGATGATTCAATTCATCATATGATGGAAAAATTTGATCAAAGAAGAAAATTAATTCATAAGGGATTAAATGACTTGCCTGGTGTGGAATGTAGCATGCCTGGCGGTGCGTTTTATGCTTTTCCAAATGTAAAAGGAACTGGCATGAGTGGAAGTGAATTTTCAAAGAAATGTATGCATGAGGCTGGTGTAGCAATTGTGCCTGGGACAGCTTTTGGGAAAACATCAACAGATTTCGTTCGTTTTAGCTTTGCTGCCTCTAGGGATAACATTCAAAAAGCACTAGAAAAAATTTCAAAAATGCTTAAGTAGGACTGATCATGAGCACTTTACAAATGCCAAAAGTTGATAATGCAATTATGTCTAAAAAAGACAAAATTGCTTTAGATCTTCGTAGAATTATCAATTCTAAAAATGTTCTATCGAGTCCAGATGAATTAAGACCTTTCGAAACTGACGGTTTAACCGCTTACAGACAAATGCCTCTTTTAGTAGTTATGCCCGAAACAGTGGAAGAAGTCAGTCAAATTCTAAAATATTGTAATGAAAATAAAATCAAGGTAGTTCCAAGAGGAGCTGGAACAGGGTTATCTGGCGGCTCGATGCCTTTGGAAGATTGTGTTTTGTTAGCAATGGGAAAATTTAATAAAATAATTGAAATTGATTATGAAAACAGATGTGTGGTTACTCAACCTTGTGTTACAAATTTAGCAATCACCCACGCCGTTCAATACAAAGGTTTTTATTACGCCCCGGATCCGTCGAGCCAAATCGCATGTTCTATAGGTGGAAACGTCGCTGAAAATTCTGGTGGCGTTCACTCTCTTAAATATGGGGCTACTACAAATAACCTTTTGGGAATCGAGGTAGTTTTAATGGATGGAACCATTACTAAATTTGGCGGTAAGGCCATGGATGCCGAAGGATATGATTTTTTAGGTTTGATGACTGGATCAGAGGGTTTACTTGGAGTTATTACAGAGGTAACTGTAAAAATTTTAAAGTCACCTGAAGTTGTTAAAGCAGCTTTAGTTGGCTTTCCTTCAATTGAAGATGCAGGAAATTGTGTTGCTGAAATAATTGCAGAGGGATGTATACCAGCCGGGATGGAAATAATGGATAAAGCTTTAACAAAA
>CACNYH010000035.1 GCA_902624495.1 uncultured Pelagibacteraceae bacterium
AAATGTTGTGGAAAAAATATTAAGTTGACCCCTATGAACGTCAACCAAAAATGCAATTTTCCTAGAAATTCTGAGTATTCATAACCTGTCATTTTGCTAAACCAGTAATAAAATCCTGCAAAGATTGCATACACAGCACCCATTGATAATACATAATGGAAATGTGCTACAACATAATAAGTGTCATGTAGCGCGGTATCGACACCTGCGTTTGCAAGGACAACTCCAGTTACGCCTCCTAAAGTGAATAAAAATATAAAACCAATAGCCCACAACATAGGTGTCTGAAAGCTTATAGAGCCGCCCCACATTGTTGCTATCCAAGAAAAAATCTTAATTCCGGTTGGAACTGCGATAATCATTGTTGCTGCTAAGAAATAAGCCTTTGTATCTGTATCTAATCCAACTGTGTACATGTGGTGAGCCCATACAACAAAACCAACTACTCCAATAGCCACCATGGCATATGCCATTCCTAGATAACCAAACACAGGCTTCCTTGAAAATGTTGAAACAATATGGCTTATCATTCCAAAACCTGGCAAAATTAAAATGTATACCTCTGGGTGGCCAAAAAACCAAAATAAATGTTGGAATAGAACTGGATCTCCTCCTGTTTGAGCTTCAAAGAAGGCGGTACCAAAATTTCTGTCTGTTAAAAGCATTGTTATAGCTCCTGCTAAAACTGGTAAAGATAATAAAAGTAGGAAAGCTGTTACTAGAATTGACCAGGCAAACAATGGCATTTTATGTAGAGTCATACCAGGAGTTCTCATATTTAAAATTGTCGTGATGAAGTTAATTGCCCCCAAAATTGAAGAAGCCCCAGCCACATGTAAACTTAAAATTGCTAAATCCATCGCAGGACCTGGCTGACCAGTTTTTGATGATAAAGGTGGATAAATCGTCCAACCTCCTCCAACTCCTTTTGCTCCTGGAGGTCCATCAACAAAAATTGAGACTAATAATAAGATTAGAGCGACCGGTAATAGCCAAAATGAAATATTATTCATCCTTGGGAATGCCATATCTGGTGCACCGATCATAATTGGAACAAACCAGTTACCAAAACCACCGATCATCGCTGGCATTACCATAAAGAAAATCATAATTAGACCGTGACCAGTTACCAAAACATTATATAAATGATAATCACCTCCAAGAATTCCATCTCCTGGATGCATTAACTCCATTCTCATTAAAACTGAAAATGCAGATCCAATTAAGCCAGCAATAATCGCAAAGATAAGATACATTGTTCCAATATCTTTATGATTAGTTGAATAAGCCCATCTTCTCCAACCAGTTGGATTGTGGTGATGCTCGTGATCTGCAGTAGTTGCTGACATTATTTCATCTCCTTAATTTTTTTTACAATTTTAATATTATTTTTAATTTCATCTTTGGCAAATTTAACTTTAGCCTCTTCTAACCATTTATTATACTCACCCTCTGACACAACATTAACTGTTATTGGCATGAACGCATGTTTAATTCCACATAGCTCAGAACACTGGCCGTAGAAAGTTCCAGTTCGGTCAGCTTTAAACCATGTCTCGTTTATTCTTCCAGGAATTGCATCTCTTTTAACCCCAAAAGATGGTAGAGCCCATGCATGTAAAACATCATTTGCGGTTATCATAACTTTCACGACTTTATTTACTGGGACATAAACTGCGTTATCAACTGCCAATAATCTTGGTTGATTTTCTTTTAAATCCTTTTCATCAATCATATAAGAGTCAAAAATAATATTTTCATCTGGGTATTCGTAACCCCAATACCACTGATATCCGATAGCTTTAATTGTTACATCTGCTTTTGGTATTTCGTCTTGTGAGTATAAAACTTTAAATGAAGGAACAGCCATAACAATTAAAATTAAACAAGGGACTAAAGTCCAAATAACTTCAATCAAAGTATTATGACTTGTAGTAGACGGCACTTGATTCTTAGAAGCTCTGTACCTTACACATACATATAAAAGTAAAAACAAGACAAAAGCTGTAATAGCAGTAATTATAGGAACTAGCATATAGTCATGAAACCAAACAATATCATCCATACTTTTTGAAGCTGACTTTTGGAAACCTAATTGCCAGTCTTTAGGCTCATTAGCTAAAATTGCTGTCGGCCATAACAAGAAAAATGTGTAAGTAAATTTTTTAATCATGAGTTTTTATACAGTTTTTAGATGATTAAACAATTTCAAATAATGCGACAATTAATGAAAGTTATTGATAAAATTTATCATAGAAATAGCGCTTATTACAGCAGTATCAGACCTTAGAATGTTTCTAGATAATTTGAAAGGTTTTACCTTTGTATTTCCAAGAATAATCTCCCGCTCTTGAGGGGAAAAATCACCCTCAGGTCCAATTAAAACACTTAAGGATTTACTATTTTTTAAATCTTCTTTCTTTAAATTATTATTAGAATTAACGTCAGCAAATAAAAGTTTAGTATTTACCTCTAAGTTTTTTAAAAAATCTTTTAATTTAACAACTTTTAAAATTTCTGGAGGTACTAGTTGATTAGATTGCTCTGTAGCCTCTATTACTATTTTTTTTGCTCTATCAAAGTTTAATTCTTTAACTTCGGTTCTCTCTGAAATTATTGGAATTATTTTTCCAACACCAAGTTCAGTGGCTTTTTGCATTATATTTTCCATTGGATTTTTTTTTACTAAACAAATTGCAAGGTTAATCTTAGATGAACTAGTTGGTTGTTTAATCTTTTTTAAAAATTTTACTTCTACCCTACTTTTTTCTAGATAAATAATTTCACTTTTCCATTCACCATTTTTGTTAAAAAAATTAATCTTAGATCCTCGCTTCAATCTCAAAACGTTTACAATATAATGTGTATGTTCTTTTGTTATTAGGCCAGTAGTATTTTCAACTATACTGTCAGGGTAATATAATCTAATATTCATAAATAATATAAAATATAAAATTAAGTTAACTTTTTACAAAAGGAACTTATCATGACAAAAGGTCAAAGGGCAGGAGAATCTCCAGTCGGTGTGAACGTTGTTGAGGGAAAATCTTATTATTGGTGTGCTTGTGGCAAAAGTTCTAAACAACCATTTTGTGATGGTTCGCACAAGGGTACAGAATTCAAATCGATTATTTATAAAGCAGATCAGTCAAAAAAAGTTTTTTTCTGCACATGTAAACAAACTAAAGACCAGCCTTTATGTGATGGTTCTCATAACATTAAATAGAATATGAATACAAAAGCTTTGGTCTTTGATGCTTACGGAACTCTCTTTGATGTAAATTCAGCGGCTGAAAAATGCAAAGAAAAAATTGGAGATGATTGGGAAAATTTCGCGAATTTGTGGAGAACCACTCAACTTGAATATACTTGGTTAAGAAGTTTAATGAAAAGACATAAAGATTTCTGGAAAATTACAGAAGATAGTTTAGAAAAATCTATGAGTGTTTATGGAGTTGATAAAGGTATGAAAAATGAACTACTTAACCTTTACAAAGTTTTATCTCCATATCCTGAGGTTAAAGATGTTTTACAAAGATTAAAAAAACAAAACTTAAAATTGGCTATTCTTTCAAATGGGACCCCTACTCTTTTGAATGAATTAGTTAAAAGTAATAATTTAAATAATTTATTTGATGATCTTTTTTCAATTGAAGAGGTAAAAGTTTTTAAACCAGACTCAAGAGTTTATGAAATGCCAGTAAAAAAATATAATATAAAAGCTAACCAAATTACTTTTTTAAGTGCAAATACATGGGATGTTTCAGGTGGTGGAAACTTTGGATATAATTCTGTTTGGGTAAACAGAAATAAATCTAAGTTTGATCTTCTTGATTATAAACCAAAAAATGAGGTAAGCAACTTAACGCAGCTACTTGATATAATTTAAGTATCTAGTATATATTTTATAATGTCAAAAATTGTGGAAGTTAAAAAAATTGTAAAAGCCCTTAATGCATCTGATGGCGCAGGAGTTAAATTAAAAAGAAGCATAGGAACTCCTGAAGCAGATTATATCGATCCTTTTTTAATGCTTGATGAATTTGGGTCTGAAAACAAGGATGATTATATTGCAGGCTTTCCTCCGCATCCACATAGAGGGATAGAGACAGTTACTTACATGTTGAATGGAGAATTTGAACATCAAGATAGCACTGGAGCAAAAGGAATAATGGCTTCTGGAGATGTGCAATGGATGAAAACTGGTAGAGGGATTATCCACTCTGAAATGCCAGCGATGAAAGAGGGAAAATTATTAGGTTTTCAGCTTTGGATTAATATGCCCGCAAAATTAAAAAAAAATAAACCAGAGTACCTTTATATTAAAGGAAATGAACTTGGAATTCATAAAGATAATGAAAAAGTAGTAAAAGTCATCGCGGGTAAATACCAAAATGTAGAAGGTCCTGAAAAAAACCACAACGTTGAACCAATTTATTTCCATATTGTTTTAAATGAGGGAAAAGAATTTATTTGTGAAATTCCTGAAGGACACAACTCCTTTATATACTTGCTTACAGGCGGATTAAAAATCGGAGAAAAAAACCATGATAAGACAACAGACTCAAACTTAATCTTATTAGAACGAGGTACTCAAATTAATGTAGCAGCAA
>CACNYH010000036.1 GCA_902624495.1 uncultured Pelagibacteraceae bacterium
TTCCCAGAGATGTAACTGTTTTTATATCAGCTTGAATACCTGCTCCGCCCGATGAGTCAGATCCAGCAATTATGAGAATTTTTGATCTAGGTTTCAAGCTACTTAATCGATTGTTTTATTAATTTAATACATTTAAAAATTAAAGATTTATTATCAGACTCTGCCATAATTCTTATTTTAGGTTCTGTGCCTGACTTCCTGACTAATATTCTACCTTTTTTTTTCATAATTTTATTTGCTTTTTTAATGGCTATTTTACATTTATTTTTATTAATAATGTCTTTATTTTTAACAGTCACATTTTCTAAAACTTGTGGCACAGGTTTAAATACATTTAATAGTTCGCTTGCTTTTCTTTTTTTCTAAGCGAAAATAAGACTTCTAATGCTACAAGCAGTCCATCACCTGTTGTTGCGAATTTTCCAAGTATAATATGTCCAGATTGCTCCCCACCTAAGTTGAAATTAAATCTTTTCATTTTTTCTTTAACATATCTGTCTCCAACTTTAGATCTTAAAAATTTTATATTACGATTTTTAAGAAATTTTTCTAAACCATAATTAGACATTAAGGTACCGACAACACCACCTTTTAAGATTTTTTTTTCTTTCCATCTTTTTGCTAACATCGCTATTATTTGGTCTCCATCAATTATTTTACCTTTTTCATCGCACATAATGATTCTATCGGCGTCTCCATCGAATGAAATGCCGACTTGAGCCTTGTATTTTTTAACTGCTGCCTTTATCTTTGAGGGATAAGTTGATCCACAATTTTTATTGATATTTAATCCATTTGGATTATCGCCTAAAGTTATTACATTAGCTCCCAATTCTCTCAAAAGCTTAGGCGCAGCCTTATAACCAGCTCCATTTGCACAATCTAAAACAATTTTCATTCCTTTGAGTTTGAATTCTTTGGGAAAATTATTTTTTAAAATTTTTATATATCTATCATTTCCATCTTCTAACCTTTTGACTCTGCCTAAAAATTTTGGATTTGTGAGCTGATTTGAAATATTGGTATCAATTAATTTTTCAATTTTTTTTTCTATTTTGTCTGATAACTTTAGACCATCTGGGCCAAAAAGTTTTAAACCGTTATCAATGAATGGGTTGTGTGAGGCAGTTATCATAATTCCCATATTAGCTTTCATAGATTTTGTCAGCATCGCAAGTCCATTTGTAGGCAATGGCCCAAAAGTAAAAACATGCATGCCGCCTGAAACTAAGCCAGAAACTAATGCTGGCTCTAACGTGTAACCAGATAGTCTAGTATCTTTTGCAATTACAGCTATTTGTTTAGTTTTTTTTTGGTTTTTAAAATAAGTTCCAGAGGCTAGTCCAAATTTGAAAAATTTTTCTCCAGTTATATTACCTTTATTAACTGTTCCTCTAATACCATCGGTACCAAAATATTTATTCTTCATTTACCATTCAAAATTTTTTCAAAAACTAAGATTCCTTGTTTAACTTCTCTAACATTATGTACTCTAAAAATTTGTACTCCCTGTGACAATAAAAATAGTACAGAAGCAAGAGTTCCACCAATTCTTTCTTTGCTGTCGTACAAACCAGAAATCTGATTTATAAATCTTTTTCTTGACGTTCCTATCAAAATTGGAAAACCTAAGCTATGAAACAAAGAAATATTAGAAATTAAAGTCAAATTATGTTTCAAAGTTTTACCAAATCCAATACCTGGATCTAAAATTATCTTATCATCTTTTAATTTATTTTGAATATTATTCTCAAAGAAATCATATATATCAAGCAGTACATTTTCATATTTAGGATTTAATTGCATAGTATTAGGGGTTCCTTGCATATGATGAAGCACTTTTGCAATTTTATATTTTTTAATCTTAGCTAATGCCTCTTTATCAAAATTGAAGCCTGATACATCGTTAATTAGATCTGCTCCATATTTTATGCCTTTCAACATAATTTCTGACTTTCTTGTATCAATTGATAGAGATATCTTTTTATATTTTTTTTTAAATTTTTTTAAAATATTTTTTAATCTCTTCCATTCAATATTTTGATTAATTATTTTTGAACCAGGACGAGTTGATTCACCTCCTATATCAATTATTGATGCACCATCTTTGATCATTTTTGCAATATGGTTAGAAGACTTGCTTCCTTTGTTATATTTTCCACCATCTGAAAAACTATCTGGCGTCATATTCAATATCCCCATTATATTTGGGCATGAAAAATCTAAATTTAATATAAAATTTTTTCTTTTTGAAGTAATCTTTTTTAAATCTTTTTTTACTTTTATTTTTTCTTTACTTTTTAATTTTCCAATTTTTTTGAAATGAATAAAACGTTTTTTTATCCTTTTTTTATTTCTTGAGAGTATTTCTAAATTATCAAAAGCAATATGCTTATTTCCACATAAAGGTAATGCTTTTTTTTTCTTAATGAGTAGATAAGCTAGTTTGCCATAATAAAAATTACACGCTCTTGTGTAATATTTGGCCATTATTTTTTAAATTGCAGGTTTAGGCTTTAATCCAAGTGATCCAAGAGCTGATGATGAAGATTTATCTTCGTTATTTTCCTCTTCTTTAAAAGATCTTGTTGGCTTTATATCTTTTAAAATCAAATCTCTAATTTCATCTCCAGATAGTGTTTCATAAACAAGTAATGCTTTAGCAATTTTGTGTAAATCATCGATTTTTTCAGTTAAGACTTTTTTTGCTCTCTCATAGCCTTTGTCTACAATTTTTTTTACTTCTTCATCAATTTTTTTTGCAGTATCTTCCGACATATTTTGTTGTTTAGTAACTGATCTTCCAAGAAATACTTCCTCTTCATTTTCGCCATAAGCTATAGTGCCGAGTTCAGTGCTCATTCCATATTTAGTAACCATATTTTTAGCCATCTTTGTTACCATATCTATATCTGATGAAGCACCTGATGTAACTTTATCATGACCAAAAATTAATTCTTCGGCTATTCTTCCTCCCATTGCAACAGCGATATCTGCATGCATTTTTTCTCTTGTTACAGAAAGCTGATCTCTCTCCGGAAGCCTCATCACCATACCTAAAGCTCTTCCTCTTGGAATAATTGTTGCTTTGTGAATTGGATCTGAAGCCTTTTCGTTAAGGGCTACTATTGCGTGACCACCTTCATGATAAGCTGTTAATTTTTTCTCATCTTCTGACATCACCATTGATCTTCTTTCAGCACCCATCATTACTTTATCTTTAGCTTCCTCAATATCTGACATAGTAACAACTCTTTTGTTTTTTCTTGCTGCAAGCAGAGCTGACTCATTAATAAGATTGGCTAGATCTGCGCCAGAAAATCCAGGAGTCCCCCTAGCTACGGTTCTTAATTTAACATCAGGACCTGTATTAATTTTTTTAACATGAACTTTAAGAATAGCTTCTCTGCCGATTATATCTGGATTTCCTACAACAACTTGTCTATCAAATCTTCCTGGTCTTAATAAAGCCGGATCTAATACATCTGGTCTGTTAGTTGCTGCAATTAAAATTATTCCCTCATTTGTATCAAACCCATCCATTTCCACTAGTAACTGATTTAAAGTTTGTTCTCTTTCATCATTTCCACCTCCTAAACCTGCTCCCCTACTTCTTCCAACTGCATCGATTTCATCAATAAAAATTATACAAGGTGAGTGTTTTTTTCCTTGTTCAAACATATCTCTAACTCTTGAAGCACCTACACCTACAAACATTTCAACAAAGTCAGAACCAGATATAGAGAAGAAAGGAACATTAGCCTCTCCTGCAATTGCTTTAGCTAATAAAGTTTTACCTGTGCCTGGTGGACCAATCAACAAAGCGCCTTTAGGAATTTTTCCTCCTAGTCGACTAAATTTCTTTGGATCTTTTAAAAATTCTACAATTTCTTCTACTTCTTCTTTAGCTTCTTCAACTCCAGCTACATCATTAAATGTAACTTTTCCTTGAGCTTCGTTTAATAATTTTGCTTTGGATCTTCCAAAACCCATGGCCCCGCCTTTGCCTCCTTGCATTTGTCGCATAAAAAATATCCAAACTCCGATTAATAATAACATTGGGAACCATGACAACAATATTCCTAGTAAAGAAGGCATCTTATCCTCTTGCGGGGTTGCGTTAATGCTCACTCCATTAGATGAGAGCTTATCAACTAGTTCTGGATAGTTTGGAGAAAACGTTTTGAATGCTTTTCCATCAGCTAAGATCCCAGAAATATTATTTCCTTGAATTTGAACTTCAACAACTCTACCGGCCTCAACCTCATTTAAAAAATTTGAAAATGGTAAGGTGTCAGTGTTGGAACTAACTTTATTTGGATCTTGAAACATGTTAAACAGTCCCACAGATAGTAAAACTATTATGACCCACATTACTAAGTTTTTTATATTCATAATCTTTTAAATAGTTATTAAATTACAATAAACAAGTATATTCTAAGTAATATTAAGTTGTAAATAAGACAAAATATATCAAATTTTAGCAGATTTTAAGTTTTCTCAATTATTAGCCTTAAAAAA
>CACNYH010000037.1 GCA_902624495.1 uncultured Pelagibacteraceae bacterium
ATGGTTAGCGATTTGAACGGGGTCTTTTAGATTTTTTATGTTATTATTACTGTCATTTAAATCTTTTTTACTCAAAACTTGTAGTCTCTCGAACTTTTTAATTAAACCATTTGCTAATTGGTCCAAGTCTTTTGTAATATTTTGATCGTCAACAATTTCAGACTCACAATTTAAAAAATCTTTGTCTTTATTAATGTGTTTTAAAATTTTTACCCTTTTTTCTCCCTCCACTAAAACTTTAACTGTTCCATCAGGTAACTTTAAAAGTTGCAAAACTTTACTTAAACATCCATATTGATATAGGTCTTTACTAGTTGGATCATCTATCTCGGAGTTCTTTTGAGTTACTAAAATTATAGATTTATCTGTTTTCATTACCTCCTGCAAAGCTTTGATTGATTTTTCTCTACCGACAAATAAAGGTATTACCATAGATGGAAAAACGACTATGTCTCTCAAAGGTAAAAGAGGTTTAAGGTATGATGCATTCATATAGAATTATAATATGGCAATTAATTCACTAATTTCAAGAAACAATTTTATTGTTATGCAACGGATGTTGATGATTTATTACCATATGTGACAATGGGCTCAGATTTTCCTTTAACTGCAGCGCTATCAACAGTCACTTTAATTACATTTTCCATATCCGGTAGGTCAAACATAGTTTTTAATAAAATATTTTCTAAAATAGATCTCAATCCTCTCGCCCCAGTTTTTTTTGAAATAGCTTTCTTAGCTATTTCAATTATTGCATCCTCTTTAAATTCCAGAACAACTTCTTCAAACTCAAACAATCTTTGATATTGTTTTATTAAGGAGTTTTTTGGCTCTTTGAGTATTCTTACAAGAGATTTTTCATCTAAATCATTCAGAGTTGCGATTATTGGCATTCTTCCAATAAACTCTGGTATTAAACCATATTTAATTAAATCCTCTGGCTCTAAATGTTTTAATGTTTCAGAAAGAGGTACCTCCTTATAATCTTTTACTTTAGCTCCAAAACCGATTGAACTTCCTTTTCCTCTGCTATCGATCAATTTATCAAGTCCTGCAAAAGCTCCTCCGCAAACAAATAAAATATTAGTCGTGTCTATTTGTAGAAACTCCTGTTGAGGATGTTTTCTTCCGCCTTGGGGAGGAACACTTGCTATAGTTCCTTCCATAATTTTTAATAAAGCTTGTTGTACTCCTTCACCTGAAACATCTCTAGTAATTGAGGGATTTTCAGATTTTCTACTAATCTTATCTACCTCATCAATGTAAACTATTCCTCTTTGTGCTTTTTCTACGTTATAATCTGCAGCTTGCAATAATTTTAAAATTATATTTTCTACATCTTCCCCTACATAACCAGCTTCGGTTAAGGTTGTTGCGTCTGCCATTGTAAAAGGAACATCTAAAATTCTTGCTAATGTTTGTGCAAGCAAAGTTTTTCCGCACCCTGTAGGTCCTACTAATAAAATATTAGATTTTGAAAGTTCTATATCTTTATTATTTTTTGTCTCATGATTAAGTCTTTTATAGTGGTTGTGAACTGCGACAGATAAAATTTCTTTAGCTAATTTTTGACCTATTACGTATTCATCTAAAACATTGCATATTTCTTTTGGCGAAGGCACCCCATCTTGATGTTTTACTAAAGAACTTTTATTTTCCTCTTTAATAATATCCATGCAAAGCTCCACGCACTCATCACAAATGAAAACAGTTGGACCTGCAATCAACTTTCTTACTTCATGCTGGCTTTTGCCGCAAAAGGAACAATATAAAATATTTTTTGTATTTTTTTCAGTCATCTCGAATCAACAATCATAATAATAAGCTTTAAAAATTTTGTTATCAAGTTGAAGTTGTATTAAAACCTATATATTGTATTTTATGCTCTTTTTTCCACAACAGAGTCTATTAAACCAAATTTCTTTGCCTCTTCTGCGGTCATAAAGTAATCTCTTTCAAGAGCATCAGAAATTTCAGTCACAGATTTACCAGTATGTTTTGAATATATTTTATTTAATCTTTCTTTTAGAGATAAAATTTCTTTTGCATGAATTTGAATATCAGTTGCTTGGCCCTGAAAACCAGCGGAGGGTTGGTGAACCATAATTCTTGAATTTGGTAGTGAATATCTTTTGCCTTTTTCACCTGCAGCTAAAAGAAATGAACCCATTGAAGATGCTTGACCAATACAAAGTGTGGAGACGGGAGAATTTATATATTGCATAGTGTCATAAATTCCCAAACCAGCTGTAACTAATCCTCCAGGACTATTAATATAAAAATTAATTTCTTTTTTTGGATTTTCAGACTCCAAAAAAAGCAATTGGGCTGTAACTAAAGAAGCAACAGTATCATTTACAGGTCCTACCAAAAAAACTATTCTTTCTTTTAAAAGTCTAGAATATATATCATACGCTCTTTCGCCTTTACTGGTTTGCTCAACAACCATTGGTATTAGATTATTCATTTTTTCTTCAAAATCGCGACTCATTATTGATTTATACAACTATTGATTACTTTTTACTAATTTTTTTTGGTTTAACTTTTTCTTTATTAGAAGATCTAGCTTTTAATGATTGACTCTTATCCATATTTAGTTTGTTGAAATCAGAAATAATTTTTTCAGCTTCTTTCGTGTCTATCTCTTTAATATTAAGTTTTATCTTTGATTTAATAAGATTAATAATTTTTTCTTCATATAATGAACCTTTTAAACTTTGAGCCGCGCTTGGATTTTTTTGATAATATTCTAAAACTAATTTTTCTTGACCGGGCATGCCTTTAATTTGTTTTTGAATTTCTGCTTGCACATCCTCGTCAGAAATTTTTAATTTATTTTTTTCTCCAATTTCATTTAGAATTAATCCTAATTTTATTCTTGATTTTGCGATTTTAGTATTATTGATAATATGTTTCTGTTTTTCCTCCTCTTTTAAACTTTTAGTCATTAAGCTTATCTCTTGGTCAATTAGATTCTGCGGTAAATCTATCTCATGATTTTTTTCAATTTGATCAAGAATTTCTTTTTTTGTGATAGAATTTAGAGCTTGTGAATATTGACCAGAGATTTGTTTTTCAATTAAATTCTTGAGGTCTGTTATATCTTTTGCCCCCATGGTTTTAGCAAATTCATCATCAATTTTATTTTCAATCGGTTTTTTAATATTTAAAATTTCACATTTAAATTTAGCTTTTTTATTTGCTAATTCTTTTTTAGGATGATTTGCAGGTAAGATTGTATCAACTAATTTTATTTCCCCTTTTTTTACTCCAACAAGTTGTTCATCAAAACCTTTCAAAAATAAATTCTTACCTAGCTCTATTTGAACATCTTTTCCTTCATTTCCCTCAAATGTTTTGTTGTCAATTGAAGCTAAATAATTAAAAGTTAGTTGATCACCTGTTATCGATTTTTCATTATCTTTTTTATCATTAAATTTTTTATTCTGTTCAGCAATTTCTTTTAGTTTATCCTCAATAATTTTTTTTTCTAACTTAATTTTATATTCGTTTGCTTTAAATTTTTCTAATGAGCTCAATTTGATATTCGGCAGACAATCTATTTGTAATTCATAATTAAGATCTTTACCCTCGCCAAATTGTTTTAAATCAATTTTGGGCTGTCCGGCAACTTTTAATTTTTTTTCTGAAATAGCTTTAGTGGATGTTTCTCTTAAAACTTTATCAATTACTTCCCCATAAATAGATTTGCCGAACTGACTCTTTATTACTGAGGAAGGAACTTTTCCTGGTCTAAATCCTTTTAAAGCCACTTCTTTTTGTAGCTCAGAAAGTCTTTCATCCATTTTAAATTGAATAGTTTTTTTATCAACTACAACAGATAAAATTGTACTTAAACCTTTTTTTGATTTTATTTCAATTTTCATAATTTTTGGTGGGCAAGAAGAGACTCGAACTCTTAAGCCTTGCGGCACTGGTTTCTAAGACCAGCGCGTATACCAATTCCGCCACTTGCCCATATAATTTTAGCTTTATATAACAATTTAATTTTTTGTTAAACGATAAAGTCTAGAATAAATTATTATGTAAATCATCA
>CACNYH010000038.1 GCA_902624495.1 uncultured Pelagibacteraceae bacterium
ATATCATCAGTAACGAGTATTTGACCGTCACAATTTGAAGAAGATCCAATTCCGATTGTCGGTATACTAAGATTTTTTGTAACTAATGCTGACGCACTGGGCGTCAAACATTCTAAAACTACTGAAAATGCTCCAGCATTCTCAATTAATTTTGCCTCTTTTAAAAGTTTGTTTGCTTTAGCGTTCGACCCCCCTTCTATTCTAAATTTTTTTTTAAATTGTGGAGTATAACCTATATGACCCATTACAGGAATTTTAGACTTTACAAGTTCTTTTATTATGTCAAAATTTTTATTGTTACTCTCTAGTTTTACTGCATCACATCTTGTCAATTTCATAATTAATTTTGCATTTTTTCTAGCATTTCTCTTATTGTTGTAAGACCCTCTAGGCATATCTACCACCAGTAGAGATTTTTTTACTCCTTTTTTCACACTTAAAGTATGATTAATAATTGTATCTAAATTAATTTTGTTAGTGTCATCTAACCCATAAAGAACATTTGCCATTGAGTCGCCTACTAAAATTATATCACAATAATGATCTAAAATTTTTGCAATATTCTTTGAATAAGCTGTCAAACTTACGATTTTTGATTTATTTTTTTTTTTTAAGATTTTTTTTATTTTAATATTCATTTCAAACGTTCTACTCTAGCTCAATAGTGCTCGGTGGTTTAGAGCTTATATCATATACTACTCTGTTAATTCCTTTAACATTATTTACAATTTTATTGGAGATCTTATCTAAAAATTCTTTTGGAAAATTGAAATAATCTGCGGTCATACCATCTTCAGAAGTTACAGCTCTTATTAAACAAGTGTACTCATAAGTTCTAGAATCTCCCATAACTCCAACAGTTTTAAAAGGAAGGAGAGCTGCATAAGCTTGCCAAATTTTATCATAAAGCTTATTTTTATTTAATTCCTTTACATAAATTTGGTCTGCTTCTTGAAGAATTCTAATTTTTTCTTTGTTAATATTACCTATTATCCTTATGGCAAGACCTGGTCCAGGAAAAGGGTGTCTATTGCAAATATCGTTTGAAAGACCTAAAGATTTCCCCAAGATTCTTACTTCATCTTTAAAGAACTCTTTTAGTGGTTCAATTAATTTAAAATTCATCTTTTTTGGCAAACCGCCAACGTTGTGATGAGATTTGATTTTGGATGTTTTACTTCCTGTTGAGGATTTACTTTCAATGATATCTGGATAGAGTGTTCCTTGCGCTAAAAATTTAACATTTCGGTATTTTTTTGCTTCATTTTCAAAAATCTTAATAAATAAATTTCCAATAATTTTTCTTTTTTTTTCAGGATCAGAAATATTTTTAAGTTTTTTTAGAAAAATTTTTGAAGCATTAATCAATTTTACATTAAGTTTGTATTTTTCTTTGAAAGCTTTATAGGTATATTTAAACTCGTTTTTTCTCATTAACCCTGTGTCTACCATTATACAGATCAAATTTTTTTTAATTGCTTTGTTGATTAATAAAGCAACTGCACTGCTATCAACGCCCCCCGAAAGAGCGCAGATAACTCTGTCTTTTTTTACTCTATTTTTAATTTCTTTAATTAGGCGCTTTTTTTGTGAAACTACACTCCAATTTTTTTTTATTTTACAAATTGAAAATAAAAAATTTTTAAATATTTGTTTTCCATTGTCAGTATGAGTAACTTCAGGATGAAACTGGACACCATAAATTTTCTGCTTTTTATTTTCTATAATAGTTAATTTTGAGTCTTTTGTATACGCGATGGCGGAAAAATTTTGTGGTAATTTTACTACTGCATCTTCATGGCTCATCCAAACAGACATTTTTGATTTAAAAAAATTTTTTGTTAATAATGAGTTTTTTTTTTTAAAAATGGAAGCCCTTCCAAATTCTCTTCTTTTTTTTGATGATTTTATCTTTCCACCATTTAATTTAGAAATAAGTTGTAATCCATAACATATACCAAGTATTGGAATTTTTTTTAAAAATATATTTTTTGGTACACTTTGAAAACCACGACTTGTAACTGATGATGGACCGCCTGAAAGTACTATTCCCTTTATCAAATCAAAATTTTTAATACTTTTAATTTCTATAGGTGTTATCACCTCAGAATAAACACCTAAATCTCTTATTCTTCTAGCAATTAATTTTGTTACTTGTGAGCCAAAATCTATAATTAAAATTTTTTTCTTTTCCTTTTGAAATTGCATTTATTTTTTTGATAAATTTTCAATTTCTTTTTTTAACTTTTTACTTTTTTCGCAAAAATTATCACATACACCCATCAGTCTATCATTAAGCTCCTCACTTTTCTTATAATCTGATGAGTCCAATTTTAATTTTGCTAAATTATAGATAGCCTCCTCATTCTTTGGATTAATTAAAATTACAGTATTCAAATTTTGTTCTTCTAAATTTTTATCATCAAAACTTCTAAAAATTTTTGAAAGATATAAATATGACATTTCGCTTTTTGGGTTAAAAACTATATCTTGCTCAAATTTAAACTTTGCTTCATTAAATTTTTTTTTTTTAAAAAGACTCAAGCCTTCTTCAAAATATTCAGTATTCGCTACTAAGATATTTGGAGAAAAGAAAAGTATTATTAAAAAAATTTTAAAAGATTTATTTATCATAATTTATAATTAATTGTTTTTTGTGTCATTTCAACACTATGCACCATACTCTCATAGAATCCAGCTTTAGTAATTTTTATAAACTTCGCATTTCTAGTTATTTGACCTAGGTTTTGAGCGCCTATATAACCCATAGATGATCGTAGCCCTCCTTTTAGTTGATAAATAATTTTTGATACACTTCCTTTATATTCTACTCTACCTTCAACACCTTCTGGAACAAATTTTGATTTATCTTTATAATTTTTTTGAAAATACCTATTCGCAGAACCAGAGGACATTGCTCCTATTGATCCCATTCCTCTATACTGTTTATAGAATTTACCCTTTATTTTAAATTTTTGACCTGGGCTTTCATCTGTTCCAGCAAAAATAGAACCCATCATAATTGCATCTGCACCAGCTGCTAATGCTTTTGCAATATCGCCAGAAAATTTTATTCCTCCATCAGAAATAATTTTAATTTTCTTTTTTTTTAGCGCATTCTTAACTTCTAAAATTGCAGATATTTGCGGTACACCAATGCCAGCAACCATTCTTGTTGTGCAGATTGAACCTGGTCCAATACCAACTTTGATAATATCTGCACCTGAATTGTACAATTTTTTAGCGGCTTCTCCTGTAGCAATATTTCCTACACAAAAAGGAATTGAGTCATCAATTGTTTTTAATTTTGATAAAGTTTTTAATACTTTTTTACTATGACCATGTGCTGTATCAATTACAATTAGGTCACATCCATTAGCTACTAAAGATTTTGCTCTATCAACATCCTCCTCATAAGTTCCAACAGCAGCACCTACAAATAATTTTTTTTTCTTAACTTTAATTATTTCTTTTGTTTGCTCTTTAATATCCAGGTTTCGATGAATTATTCCGATACCTCCAGCCTCAGCTATTGCAATAGCCATTTTAGACTCAGTTACGGTATCCATTGCAGAAGATAAAAATGGTACTCCTAAATTTATTTTATTTGTTAAGTTTAAAGAAATATCTGTTTCAGAGGGTAATACGTCAGAGTATTGCGGAAGCAACAGGACGTCATCAAAAGTTAAA
>CACNYH010000039.1 GCA_902624495.1 uncultured Pelagibacteraceae bacterium
AAAAAGAGAGTTATGAGATATCACAGGATAAAATCAAGAGTCTAGAATTATTGAAGAAAGCAATTTTTAACATTAAAAATTGTAGCCTAAAAAAACAAGCCAAAAATATTGTATTTTGTGATGGAAATCCAAAATCCAAAATAATGCTTATAGGCGAAGCCCCAGGTGCTAACGAAGATGAGGAAGGACTACCTTTTGTTGGCAGAGCAGGCATGCTACTTGATAAAATGTTGGCAGCAATTAATCTTGATAGAAAAAAAGTATACATTTCAAATATAATTAATTACCGACCTCCTGAAAATCGAAGACCTACGGATGAAGAAATTAAAAGATATTTACCATTCATTACCAGACACATTGAGATAATTGATCCTAAAATAATAGTTCTTCTTGGTAGTACTGCAATGAACGCATTAATTGGGGACGAAACTGTTATTTCAAAAATGAGAGGCAAGTGGATAGAAAAAAAGTTTGGAAATTGCAAAACATCCGTGCTTATTACTTTTCATCCAGCATTCTTAATGAGACAGCCGGCTCAAAAGAAGATGGCCTGGATAGATTTAAAAATGATAAGAGATAAAAAGAATAACTTAAAAATTTAATTGAGCAAATTATTCACAGCTGGTGTTGATGAAGTTGGGAGAGGCTGTCTAGCAGGTCCAGTGGTATCTGCAGCTGTAATTTTAAAAGGTGGTATTAAATCAAATCTTCTTAGAGACTCAAAAAAAATATCATTTAAAAGAAGAGAGGAAATTTCGGATCACATTAAAAGAAACTCCTTTTTTTCAATTGGAATAGCATCTGTGGATGAAATTTTAGAATTTAATATTTTAGGCGCTTCACTGCTTTCTATGAAAAGAGCAATCGAAAATCTTGAAATAAAACCAAACTTAACATTGATAGATGGAAATTTTGCACCCAAAGGCTTAAAAAATTATAAAACCATAGTTAATGGAGATGAGAAAATAAAAGTTATTAGTGCAGCTTCAATTATTGCAAAAGTTTACCGAGACAGATTTATGATAAAATTATCTAAAAAATTTTCAAATTATGCATGGGAAAGAAATTTTGGATATGGCACTAAAGCTCATCTTGAGAGTCTAAAAAAATTTGGTGTAACCTCACATCATAGAAAAGGTTTTAAACCGATACACAAGATATTGTCGAGTTAAGAATCTCAAACACAAAAAGACTCATTTTTTTCTAAAATCGTTTGACCCTTGATTCAATTTAAAGTTGAATAAAGAAAATGTTAAAATTTTCTAACAAAGTGATTAATGGTGATTGTTTAAAGGAATTAAAAAAAATTCCTGACAAAACTTTTGATTTAGTTTTTGCTGATCCGCCTTACAATATGCAAATTGGTGAAAAATTAACACGTCCAGACTCTAGTAAAGTAAATGGTGTTAATGATAAATGGGATCAATTTAATAGTTTCAAACATTACGATGAATTTTGTAAGTCTTGGTTAGCTGAATGTAAAAGAATTTTAAAAGATAATGGATCTATTTGGGTAATAGGCTCTTATCATAATATATTTCGGTTAGGCTTTCATTTACAAAATTTAGGTTATTGGTTGCTTAATGATGTTATTTGGAGGAAAAATAATCCAATGCCAAATTTCAGGGGAACAAGATTTACTAATGCACACGAGACACTTATTTGGGCATCAAAGACTAAAAAATCAAAATATACTTTTAATTATCAATCTCTCAAATGTTTAAATGATGATTTGCAAATGAGGTCGGATTGGACATTGCCAATTTGTAATGGAAAAGAGAGACTAAAGAAAAATGGAAAAAAAATACACTCCACGCAAAAGCCAGAAGCCCTACTTCATAGAATTATATTAGCAACTACTAATAAAGGTGACACTGTGTTTGATCCTTTTTTAGGTACAGGAACCACTGCTGTCGTATCTAAAAAATTAGGTAGAAATTATTATGGGATTGAAAAAGATAAAAAATATTTCGTAGCAGCTAAAGCAAGAATTAACAAGACCGAAACAATAGCTGATGACTACCTAGATACTATTGAAAATAATAAATCAAAACCTAGAATTCCTTTTGGTTCACTAGTGGAGTTAGGAGTAATTAAACCTGGAACATCTTTGTTTGATCAAAAGAAAAAGATTAATGCAAAAATAATGGCTGATGGAAGTATAAAATATAAGGACACAGAGGGATCAATACATAAAATCGCAGCAAAAATAATGGGAGCAGAAAGTTATAATGGTTGGACTTATTGGCATTATAATTTAAACGGATCGACTGTACTCATTGATAATTTAAGGCAAAAATTTATTACAGGCAAACAAATTTAATTTTTATAAACTGTTCCTAAATAAGAATTAACAAAGCTTTTTCTTTTAACAAGAAACTTCATGAAAAAGTTTCTTAATGTTTGCATAATTGAACTAGAAAAATGGAAAACAAAAAAGTTAATATTTGATCTTCTCTTTACTATCTTTGCTCTTCTTGATCTCTCTTGAAAGTAAGTATTCTGAATTTCTGCTTTATTATCTTGAATTAAATTAAATAACTCGAAGGCACTTTCTATAGATTGCCCTGCTCCTTGAGCTAGAGTTGGTAAAAATCCATTAAAAGCATCACCAATATAAAAAACTTTACTATTTGTGGACGGAAGTATTTGAGGGGTAAAATATAAAGGCCAAGATTTCAAATCTCCTTCAAAAACTTTTCCTAAGTCAGAATTTTGTGCAATAACTTTACCAACTAATGATTTAATATTATCAGGATCATATTTTTTTTCTCTAATAATACTAACAACATTAAGTTCTTTTTTTTTATTGATAGGATAAATAACCACGTGGCAATTTTTTCCCATCATGAGACTAATATTTTCTTCGTCTATCATAAGATCAGATTTTGATTTAAGTATTTTTCTAATAGCTACTGCTTTTTTAAATTTAGGTTCATTTTTTTTCTTTTCAAAAAAAGATCTTGTATTTGAAAAAATACCATCAGCTCCAACAACTATGTCAACAAGATCGTTTGTGTTATCTTCAAATTTAATAAGCACCTTGCCCTTTAGTTCAGAAACTTCTTTTATTTTTTTTCCAAATCTTAAGTGTTGAGTATAAACTTCATCTTTTAAAAACTCTATTAAAGTTGATCTTTGTAATGTCGTATATTTGTTCTGACCTTTATTAAATTGAGTTAAATCTAAATCACAAATTTTTTTATTTTGAATGTTATAAAAATCAACTGCCTTTGGGTGAAATATTATCTTATCATTAATCTTGTTAAATTCAATTTGATTTAAAATTTTTATACTATTTGTTGAAAGTTGAATTCCGTACCCTTCATCAAGAGATAAACTTTCATTTTTTTCATACAACATAAATTCATGATCAGAATTTCTTTTTATTAAGTTTGCAAGAGTTAAACCTGCTATACCAGCGCCAATGATTGCTATTTTTTTTTTCATTAATATAAAGATGATATTTGTCTTAATATTTTTTTTGTAAAACTCGGAACAAACTCTTTATTATTTTTCAAAGAATGCCAACTGTACGTTCGTGGAATTTTATTCGAAAATTTGTAATATAGGTTAATATTTAATTTTAAATTTGAAAT
>CACNYH010000040.1 GCA_902624495.1 uncultured Pelagibacteraceae bacterium
TTAAATAATAAGCTTAAAAATAAGGCTTATGTGACAAATGCACCTAAAGAAATAGTACAAAATGATAAAAATTTAGTTAAAGAATTAACTATTGAAGATGAAAAATTAAGAAGTATTGTATCTAGTATTAATTAAATGTCTAAAATTGATAAAAAAAAACTACCAAGTCGTCATACTTCTTTAGGCCCAGATAGAGCCCCTCATAGATCATTTTATTATGCAATGGGCGAAACTGAACAGGATGTAGCGAAGCCGTTTGTAGGAGTAGTATCCACTTGGAATGAAGCTGCACCTTGCAATACAGCTTTAATGCGACAGGCACAGTCAGTTAAAAAAGGAGTAAAACAATTTGGTGGAACGCCAAGAGAATTTTGCACGATAACTGTAACAGATGGTATTGCCATGGGTCATGAAGGAATGAAATCATCCTTAATTTCAAGAGAAGTGATAGCTGACTCAGCAGAACTTACAGTGAGAGGACACTGTTATGATGCACTAGTTGGCATTGCTGGATGTGATAAATCATTACCAGGTTTAATGATGTCCATGTTAAGATTAAATGTTCCTAGCGTATTTATTTACGGAGGTTCGATTTTACCTGGAAAATTCAAAGGGAAAGATGTCACCGTTGTAGATGTGTTTGAAGCAGTTGGCAAACATTCCTCTGGAAAAATGTCATCTGAAGAATTAAGAGAATTAGAATTAGTAGCTTGCCCGAGTGCTGGGGCTTGTGGAGGTCAGTTCACAGCAAATACAATGGCGTGTGTATCTGAAGCGATAGGATTGGCTTTACCTTATTCAGCTGGGACGCCAGCTCCTTACGAAGAAAGAGATAAATATGCTTATGAAAGTGGTAAAGCGGTTATGAATTTATTAGAAAAAAAAATTAAACCAAGAGAAATAGTTACTAAAAAATCTTTAGAAAACGCAGCAACAATTGTGGCTGCAACTGGAGGCTCCACTAATGCAGCTCTTCATTTACCTGCACTAGCTAATGAGATAGGAGTAAAATTTGATTTAATGGACGTTGCAAAAATATTTAAAAAAACTCCTTATCTTGCTGATTTAAAACCTGGAGGAAAGTACGTTGCAAAAGACATGTGGGAAGCTGGTGGCGTTCCTATGTTATTAAAAACTTTATATGACGGAGGATATATTCATGGCGAGTGTATGACAGTTACAGGTAAAACTATGAGAGAAAATTTAGCCAATATTAAGTTTAATACTAATCAAAAAGTTTTAAGAGAATATAATAATCCACTTTCTCCAGATGGGGGAGTTGTTGGATTAAAAGGTAATTTAGCTCCAGACGGAGCAATCGTAAAAATTGCAGGATTAAAAAAATTACAATTTACAGGTAAAGCTAGATGTTTTGATAATGAGGAAGATGCAATGAAAGCTGTACAGACAAAAAAATATAAGGACGGTGATGTAATAATAATAAGATACGAAGGTCCAAAAGGCGGACCAGGAATGAGAGAAATGCTTTCAACAACTGGAGCTATTTACGGACAAGGCAAGGGTGAAAAAGTTGCACTTATAACAGATGGAAGGTTTTCAGGAGCTACTAGAGGATTCTGTGTTGGTCACGTTGGTCCCGAAGCTGCTACTGGCGGGCCAATTGCGCTTCTAAAAAATGGAGATGTAATAGATATAGACGCAAAGAAAGGATCTATTAATGTAAGGCTTACTAGCGCACAATTAAAAGATAGAAGAAAAAAATGGAAAGAAAAAAAATCAAGTTTTGGATCTGGCACAATTTGGAAATATGCTCAAACAGTAGGTCCTGCTTATCTCGGCGCCCCAACACACCCAGGTAAGAAAAAAGAAGTTAAAGAATATTCGAAAATTTAATGAAAATACGTCCAGTAATTTTATGTGGCGGTTCTGGCACAAGACTCTGGCCTGATAAAAAACATCATCAACCAAAGCAGTTTATTGATTTTGGAAATTGGACATTATTTGGAAAAACTCTAGAGAGGATAAAAAATTCTATATTCGATTATCCAATTATAAGTACTAATAAAAAATATATAAACGAAATTAAAAAACATTTAAGATTAAAAGGTTTCAAGAAATATAAAATTATTCTTGAACCAGCAAAAAGAAATACTGCTCCTGCTATACTCAGTTCGGCTTTGATAAAAGAAATACCTGAGAACCAACCATTAATTTTTCTTACATCAGATCATTTAATTGAGAAAATAAACTTGTTTAATAAATCTATTAAAAAACACCAAAAATATCTGACAGATAAAAATATCTTTATATTTGGAATTAAACCTTCTAACCCTTCATCTGAGTATGGTTATTTTTTATCAAAACGAGTCAATAATAAATACAAGGTTTCAAAATTTATTGAAAAACCAAATTTAGAAAAAGCCAAAAAAATCATTAAAAAAAATGCTTATTGGAATTCAGGAATGTTTTTTCTTACAAAAAAATCAATAATTAATAACTTCAAGAATTATCAAAACAAAATATTTAATTGTTGTTTAAATTCTGTAAATAAATCAAAATCTAAAAATAATGTTTATTATCTTAATAAAAATGATTTTTTAAAGTGTAAGACAATTTCTTTTGATTACTCCATATTGGAAAAATCAAAAGATATAAATGCTATAAAATTAAATATACCTTGGTCCGATCTAGGTAGCTGGAAAGAAATTTGTAAAATTTATAATAAATTAAAGACTAAATATCAAAAAAAGAAAAATATTTTTTACAGACCTTGGGGTAGGTATACAAATTTGTACAACGGTAAAAATTTTTTAATTAAAGAACTTTATGTGAAACCTAAAGGTGTTTTAAGTCTTCAAAAGCACTTTCATCGTTCTGAACATTGGGTTGTAACCCAGGGAACTCCAAAAATAACTCTCAATAGAAAAAAATTTATTTTGAATACTAATGAAACTATTTTTATACCAGTTAAATCTATTCATAGAATAGAAAACCCGTATAAGAAACCGGTAAAAATAATTGAAGCTCAATTAGGATCAATTTTAAAAGAAACTGATATAGTTAGATA
>CACNYH010000041.1 GCA_902624495.1 uncultured Pelagibacteraceae bacterium
AGAAGTTTTTTAAGTTCTCCATTTTCAAATAACTCTTTTACTATGTCGGAACCTCCAATAAATTCTCCCTGTACATATAATTGTGGTATTGTTGGCCAATCACTGAAATCCTTAATTCCTTGTCTTAAATTTTCATCTTCTAACACATTTATACCTTTAAATTTTACATCGAGATGCTTTAAAACGTTTGAGACCACCATCGAAAAACCACACTGAGGTGAGTCAGGTGTTCCTTTCATAAATAAACATATATTATTTTCGCTAATAAGATTTTTTATTTTATCTTTTATTTCCATCAAATTCCCTCAGTTATTAAAGATAAAGCGTGAAGTTCATTACCCATTTTGCCTTTGAGTGATTTATAAACTAGTTTATGTTGCTCTATCTTATTTAAATTATTAAATAATTTTGACTTAATAGTAGCTGAATAGTGATTTTTATCTCCCATTAAATCCTTAATTTCAATTTGTGCATCTGGTATTGACTCTTTAATCAATTTTTCAATTTCATTAATAGATAGTGGCATTAGTAATTATTATACCACTGATTATTTATTTTAAATAGGTCATTTACGCCAATGTTAAATTCACTTTCTACTTCAAAATTTTTAACTTGAGTTTTACCTATATTTTCATAATAAACTTCATTGCCATTTAACATTTTAATCACTTTTTCAAGATTAGCTTTTTCAACCTCTATAATATACCTTCCTTGATCTTCACCAAAAAAATACTCAAATTTATTAGTTAATTTTTTTGGTTTATAGATTTTAGCTCCTAAATTTGTACCTATAGACATTTCACTTAATGCTACTAACAAACCTCCATTAGAAATATCATGAACACTCGTAACTAAATTTTTTCTAATTAATTGTAATACAGTTTCACCGTTATTTTTTTCGTTATTCAAATTTATTTCCGGTGGTAAACCCTCAGATATAGAAAAATTTTCTTTCAGAAAACAACTTTGTTCAATATGACCAAAGGTTTTACCAATTAAAAGAATATTACTATTTTCCTTTTTAAAATAATGATTAAGTGTTTTTGAGATATCAGGTATAAGACCTACACCGCCTATTACCGGAGTAGGAAAAATACTTTTTTGATTAGTTCCATTGTAAAACGACACGTTGCCAGATACTACGGGGAAATTTAAAAATTCACAGGCCTCTTTAATACCCTCAATACATTCTGCAAATTCTCCCATTATTTCTTTATTTTCTGGATTACCAAAATTTAAACAATTCGTTATAGCTATTGGATCTGCGCCCACAGAAATTAAATTTCTCCAATTTTCACACACTACTTGTTTGCCACCAGTTAGGGGGAATGATTTGCAATAATTTGCTGAGGAGTCGACTGTTACCGCAATAGCTTTATTAGAATTATGTATTCTTACTATCGCAGCATCGGAACCTGATTTTTGTACAGTATCGCACATTACCATTTGATCGTACTGATCAGTAATCCAACTTTTGTTAGAATGATTTGGTGAAGATAAAATTTTTATCAATGCATCTTCTAATTTAATTTTTTTAAGTTGCTTGATATCTGTTTTTTTTTGTACAACTTTTTTTTTAATCCATTCCCTGTCATATATCGGCGCTTTTGAAGCTAATATTTCTACAGGAATTTCTCCTTCAATTTTGTTATTGTACTTCAGAGTTAAATTTTTTGAGTTATTTGTTTTACCAATTATAACAAAATCTAAATCCCACTTTTCAAAAATTTTTCTAGCATGTTGTTCTTTACCATCTTCTAAAATAATTAGCATTCTCTCCTGGCTCTCCGATAACATCATTTCATAAGGAGACATATTATCTTCTCTGCAAGGTACTTTATCCAACTCTAACTCTATACCTAACGAACCTTTTGATGCCATTTCTACACTTGATGAAGTTAAACCAGCTGCACCCATATCTTGAATTGCAATAATAGAGTCATCCTGCATCAACTCTAAACAAGCCTCTAAAAGTAATTTTTCTGTAAATGGATCTCCCACTTGCACTGTCGGTTTTTTTTCTTCTGAATTTTCGTCAAACTCTGCAGATGCCATAGACGCACCGTGAATACCGTCTCGACCTGTTTTTGAGCCGACATACACAACTGCTTTATTAAGACCTTTAGCTTTTGAGTAAAAAATTTTATTTTTTTTTGCAAGACCTACTGCCATTGCATTCACTAATATATTTTCATTATATGTCTCGTTAAATTTAGTTTCACCTGCAACAGTTGGAATACCAATACAATTTCCATATCCTCCTATTCCTGAGACGACCCCATTTAATAAACTTTTAGTTTTTGGATGAGTAGTAGAACCAAAATGGATTGAATTTAAAAGCGCTATTGGTCTGGCTCCCATTGTAAAAATATCTCTTAAAATACCTCCAACACCAGTGGCGGCGCCTTGGTAAGGTTCGATATAGGAGGGGTGATTGTGACTTTCAATTTTAAAAATAATTGCATCATTATCTCCTATATCTATTACGCCTGCATTTTCACCAGGACCTTGTATTACCTTTTTCCCTTTGGTAGGTAATTTCTTTAAATGTATCCTTGATGATTTATAGGAACAATGCTCATTCCACATTGCTGAAAAAATTCCAAGTTCAAGTAAATTAGGATTTCTTTTTAAAAGTTTTTGAATGGTTTTATACTCATCTAATTTTAGACCATGCTTTTCAACAATTTCACTTGTAATTTCCATCAATATATCAATTAAGTAAACTTGAAAACAGATTTAAACCATCGTCATTAGAAATAAGTTTGTCTACCATTCTCTCGGGATGGGGCATCATTCCTAATATATTTTTTTTTGAATTAAATATTCCCGCTATGTTATCCAAAGCTCCATTAGGATTTGACTCTAATTCTGTGTTTCCTTTTTTATCACAATATTTAAATGCAATTAGATTATCATTTCTTAATTCTTGAAGATGTTTGCTATCTGTAAAATAATTTCCTTCATTATGAGCAATATTGATTTTTAAAATTTGATTTGATTT
>CACNYH010000042.1 GCA_902624495.1 uncultured Pelagibacteraceae bacterium
TTCACAGGTATCTCAAATAAAGTTTCGGGAATTAGAAAAATTATTCTAGAGGAGAGAGAAAAACAAAAGAAAATTAAACTAAAGCTCATGGAGCAAGAAAAAAGAGATGCTCAAAAAAGATTATTAAATCAGGAAAAATTAGCTTTAGAGGCAAAAAGAAATGAGCTTAAAGAAGAACACAAGCTTGAAAAAGAAAGAAAACTAGATTTACAAAGATTTATAAAGTTAGAACAGGCTGAACTTAGAAAAGAAAGAGCAGAGAAACAAAGGCAATTTTTAGAGCAAATTAAACTAGAGAAAAAAATAGATCTATTTAGGAGAAGGGAAGCAGATGAGATAAAGTCCCTTGAAAAATATGTTTTAAGCCAACAAAGAGAGTCTTACGAAGAAGTTCAGCAACGTATTGATAAAATAAAAGAGAAATACAAGTTAATCAGAGAGCAAAAAATAAATGAAGCAATAAGAGAAAGAGTTGCAAGTTTAGGTATAAAAGTAGAAGAAACTGACGATAAAACCTCATTATTAGAAAAAGAGAGAATTTATAATGAAGAAAGAGAAAAGATTGAATACGCTCTTGAAAGTTTTTATCGATCAGCTCACAGTTTATGTTTTCAATTAAATAAAAAATATATTCCAAAATATTTAAGTATTATTAGATGTATTGATAAAAGATTTGAGACTGGAGAAATTTATATAAAATGGGATGATGCGATCGAAGCAGATTGGTTAATCTTAATTTATATAAAAAATAATTCACCAGATGAGGGAATAATGGTTGAAGACAAAACCGATCCTGAAAATCACACAACACATGAATTTCAACCTAATGAAATCTTTAAAGCTTCAGATGTAATGGTTGATGCTTTAACGAAGTTATTAGATAGCGAGAGAAATAAAAGAAAAGTTAGTTGATAAGATTTTCTAATTTTTTAATCTCACCAATTTTAAAAATAATTGCTTCCTCTTTTTTGTAGCCGAACTTCTTAGCATTTTTTTCAAACCTTACAGGAGGTTCCCAAATCGGCTCCAAACTTAAGATTGCAGTCCCCCAGTGCATACCAACTACTTTTTTTATTTTAAGATCTTTCATAATTGACAAAAGTTCTTCAGGGTTTGCGTGAGCTGTAGATTTATCTTTTATAGGAACTATAGGAAAGAAATTATAAGCACCAATGTTTCCGAAACCTAAATCAATTGGACCAAATTTTTTTCCCAATTCTTTATAAAAAGGAGCTGGTCCAGTATCACAAGCAAAAAAAATTTTTTTATCTTTGTATTCAATTAAAAAGCTTCCCCAAAGTGATCTATTTGTATTTCCATCTCCCCAGATCCATCGTTTGGACCAATGTTGACTTGGAAGCATTGTTACTGTGATTTCATCATTAATTTTAATTTTATCAAACCAATCCATTTCTTTAACAGTATCTTTTTTATATCCATTTTTTGTGAAATATTTTCCAAGCTTAAGAGGCACAAGAACTTTAGTATTCTTATAAGGAAAGTTTTTTATCGTACGAATACTCATGTGATCATAATGATTGTGTGTCAGTAAAAATAAATCTATTTTCGGAAGTTCTTTAAGAGTTAAAGGAGACTTTATGTATTTCTTGGGCCCAAATACCATAGGCCCATAATTTTTTTCGAAAACTGGATCAGTAATAATTGTAGTGCTTCCAAGTTTAATTATAAAGCTCGCGTGATCAAGCCACATTACATATGAGTCGGATTTATGTTTTTCAAGATTTTTTAAAACTATTTTTTTATCAATTACATGTTCAGGTGGATAATCAATCTTAAGTTTCTTTTTTTCCTCCCTAAAAACTTTCCAATCCCATTTAAAATTAGGATCCCTTTTAGGACCTCCCTCAAGGTTTCTAAAAGCATGTAATTTTCCGTCTTTATAAATATGATGATAAGGTTTTTTTTCCATAGCATTCAAACTAATACTTAATGAAAATAATGTACACAGAATAAGGGGTATTCGCATACCCCTTATTAGCACAGACAATTAAATTTAAAAGGAAATTAAATATCTGAACAATTTGATTTATTTATTCTCTTATCAAATGATTTAAGTGCTTCTTTTGAAATGACCCAAACATATGAGCTTTCTTTTAAACCATTCTCATCAGCAGCTGTACATCTTTTGCCAAATTTTACTTTGGCCATGTTGCTTCCAGCGCAATTAGTCAAAATAAGCAACAAAATAAAAGTAGATAATATTTTCATGATTGAGATTTAAAGTTAGAGTCTGTGCTTTGCTTGGCATAATTTGGACCAAAAAAAGAAATTGAAACTTTATTGAATAAGATAAACTTTGGCCTTATGATTGAAATTATGTCCAAAAGCCACATTTATAAATTGAAAGTTTTTGTTGAAGACGTCGACTTTGGTAGAGTATTTTATTCTAGATATCTGCAGTATATCGAGAGAGCTAGAACGGAGCTAATACACGAAAAATTTGGTCTTACTTTAACTCAACTTATGAACGAGCACGATATTATGTTTGTAGTTAGAACCTGCAACATTAAATATCTAAAATCTGCTGTTTTTGAGGATAATATAAGTGTTGAAACAACCATTTTAAAAAAAACCAACGTTAGACTTAATTTGCTTCAAGAGGTTAAAAGAGGCACAGAAATTCTTGTCTGTGCGGAAGTGGAACTAGCAGTGGTAGATCGAAGTGGGTCAATAAAAAAACTTCCTAAAGATTTTTTTGCAAAAATTTAAATTTGGCTAAGAAACGCCTAATATCTGCCTAAATTTACGTTATAAACTATATTCAACTCAAGTTTGCAAATTCAGCAATACTCTTAGAGTT
>CACNYH010000043.1 GCA_902624495.1 uncultured Pelagibacteraceae bacterium
GGTCTAAAAAATTAGATAAGTTTTCTCCTCTTATTAATGCTAGAAAAGAAACTCTTATGGAAAAAGTTACTTTTAAGAATCTTATCCAGACATCAAGATGTATTATTCCAGCTGATGGGTATTATGAATGGAAAAGGGAAGATAAAACGAAAACTCCCTATTATTTTTCAAAAGAGGATGATGAGTTGATGTATTTTGCTGGGATATATCAGAATGACCAGTTTTGTATAATTACAAGAGAAGCTACTGAAAAAATTAGCGCCATCCATCACAGAGAGCCAATGATTATTAATCAAAGCCAGATTAATAATTATTTGAATATTAAAAAAGATGCTATGGAAATATTAAACTCTATTAAACCGCCTAATTTAAAGTTTCATGAGATATCAAAAGATGTTAATAATCCAGTAAATAATGACCCTGCTTTAATTAAACCTTTAAACTAAATGAATTTATCTATCTCACCGGGAAAAAATAATGTTGGAGCTTATATCAACGACATTAATTTAAAATCCATAGATCAAGGTCAGGCAACAGAAATAAAAAAGATTTTAAACAAGTACGGAGTTATATTTATAAAAGAACAAAATCTTGATCCTGAAACTTATCAAAATTTTGCAAAGAATATAGGTCAACCCGTAGTGTATCCAAGACTTAGAGGTTTAGATGAAAAATTTCCATTTATAAATGTAATCGAGAGAAAGCCTGATGATAAAAATTTAAGTTTCGGCTCTAGCTGGCTTCATCAGGATACAAGTTATTTAGCTAATGATAGACCCAGATATACAATGTTAATGGGAATAGAAATACCAGTTGGCCAAGGTAATACTATATTCTCATCTGGCTTTAATGCTTACGATAAATTGCCAGACGACATTAAAGTAAAAATTAAAGATGCTACTGGAGTTTTTTCATCGGCAGGTCCGATAGCAATAACAAGACTTGAACGAGAAAAAGAAATGGGAATAAAATCCTCAGAATGTATGGAAGCCGAACATCCAATAGTTATTTCAGTGGATGGAAAGAAAACTCTTTACGTATCTCCAGGACATTTAATGAAGATTAAAAATGTAAAAGAAGATGAAGCTGAATATTTAAAAAATTATTTAGTAGATCATGTCAACAAAGAAGATTTTATATTTTCATATGAGTGGAAAAAAGGTGATATCTGTCTTTGGGATAATTTAAGTATTCTGCATATGGCCAGTGAAATAAAGAACTGCAGAAGAGTAATGCATAGAATAACCATTAAATAATTATTTTTTTAAAACCGTAAGGTGTCCCATTTTTCTTTTATCTTTGATAGATTTTTTTCCGTAATCGTAAAAAAATTCATTTTTACTAAATGTTTTGGATCTATAAGTCTCGATATCTTTTCCTAAAACATTAAACATTTCTGCGTTAGAAATTTTTTCAACTTTTTTTACACCAAGATTACACACAGCTGCGACATGTCCAGAAAATTGACTTATGGAAAACGCATTTATTGTTAGGTGACCTGAATTATGGACTCTTGGAGCAATTTCATTGACTAACAAATTATCATCTTGATCGACGAAATATTCAACACACATCGTGCCAACATAATCTAATTTTTCTGAAATAAGTTTTGCATTACTCTGCGCCTTAACAAAAATTTCTTTATTTATATCTGCAGGGATTTTTGAATGATTTAAGATTTGGTCTTTATGAACATTTTCTATAGGCTCATAAATATAAGTTTCACCATTTAAATATCTTGTTATTACAACTGATATCTCTTTTTTTAAATTTACCTTTTTTTCTAAAATATAATCAGCAGTAAAACACCAATTTTTTTTTACATCATCAAGAGAATTTAAAACATATTGTCCATGTCCATCATAACCAAGTGTATTTGATTTTAAAATTCCGGGTAATAAGTTTTTATTCTTTTCGATGTCTGCAGCTTGTTTGATAAAAGCCCAGTCTGTAGTTTTAATACCTAAATCATTGACGAAAGTTTTTTCTAATTTTCTATTTTGAATTATTCTATTTATTTCAGGTTTAGGTAAGACTTTTTTTTCTTTATCGATCTCATTTAAAATATTTATTGGAATATTTTCAAACTCATAAGTGATAATATCGACTTTGCTTACAAACTCTTTTATCTTTTCTTTGTTGTCGTATTGTGAGTAAATAAATTCACCCGAATAATTTTGGGCAGGACCATTTTCATCGTCTGATATTACTACGGTTTTAATATTAAGTTTTTTTGCAGCTTGACAAAGTAATGATCCAAGTTGACCTGAACCAATGATCCCTAGGGTGCTTATTGTCATCGAATTAAGGTTTTTTTTTAATAGATTTAGTTTGTAAACGTTTCCATTTTTCTAAATTTGATTTAATTTTTTCATCAAAATTTCCAATAATTGAAGCTGCGAGTAAACCAGCATTCATTGATCCATTTATAGCCAT
Source organism: uncultured Pelagibacteraceae bacterium (assembly GCA_902624495.1). Classification (GTDB taxonomy): domain Bacteria; phylum Pseudomonadota; class Alphaproteobacteria; order Pelagibacterales; family Pelagibacteraceae; genus Pelagilacustribacter. The sequence continues at coordinate 2,437 of CACNYH010000043.1, forward strand.
TGTGGCTACGGGACAACCTCGCGGCATTTGAACTATTGATAACAAACTATCTAAACCCTTAAGTTTTTTTGTTTCTATCGGAACTCCAATAACTGGCAAGGAAGATAGAGATGCCACCATGCCAGGCAAATGTGCTGAACCTCCTGCTCCAGCCACAATAACACCAAAACCATTTTTTGAGGCTGACTCTGCAAATTCAAACATTCTTTTTGGTGTTCTGTGCGCACTTACTATTGAAATTTGATATTTAATTTTGAGAGTCTTTAAAATTTTAGCGCATTCTTTCATTATGGAATGATCCGATTGAGATCCCATAATAATTGCTACTTTATTATTCAGTTTATTACGCTTCACAGA
>CACNYH010000044.1 GCA_902624495.1 uncultured Pelagibacteraceae bacterium
ACAAATTATTATTGTAAGAAAAATTGATGATGCAAGTAAAGTTATTATTAAAGATTTAAATTTCATTTGTCTTTTTTCCAATTAATTTGAAATAAAAAATCATAAAAGTTATTAATAATAACACGATTACTATTGAAACTGCTGATCCCATACCAATATTTGATACTGCAAATCCTTGTTGATACACACTTATTGGTAATGTTAAAGTACCCGACGCACCGCCTGTTAATAAAAATATATCTTCAAATTTGTTAAAATTCCAAATAAATCTAATCATAAATAATATTGATAAAATCGCTGTAATTTGTGGAAGAGTAATATAAAAGAATTTTCTAAATGGCCCAGCACCATCTACATCCGCAGCCTCATAAAGATCCTTTGGAATAGCTTGTAGTCTAGCTAATATAAATAAAAAAGCTAAAGGAAAATATCGCCAAATCTCAAAAAATATAACTGTGGTCAATGCTAATCTAAGTTTCAACTCAAATCCTAAAATGTTAATAATTAAATACTTTTGTCCAAGTAAATTTATTGGTTTTTCAATGACTCCGTAATTTACGAGAAGAGAATTTATCGTACCGCTATTAGGATCTAAGAGTAAAGTCCAGGTATAAGCCAAAGCAACCACAGGTCCTACATAGGGAAAAAGCAGTATACTTCGCATAAAAGTTCTTCCATAAAATTTTTGATTTACAAGTTGGGCGGCGAATATTCCAAGTAAAATAGCTCCAAGTGTTCCAAAAAAAGTAAAGTAAAAAGTCGTCATCAAAAGCTCAACAAAATTGTTATTTATGAAAACATTTTTAAAATTTTTGAGAGTAAAATCTGTAGTCAATAAAATGTTATTTGATTTTCCATTCAAATCTGGCTTATAAGATTTAACATATTTACTGTTAATATCATTGTTATTCACATCTTTTATAAAAATTTCAAAATTTTCACGATAACCTGCCTCCCAATTCCCAAAAAAACATTTTACTTTTTGTGACTTAAATTCACATCTTTTGTCCAAATTAACTGGTTCAATATTTTTTGGTAATTTATCTGAAAATTTAACTTCTCTAATATCTTGGATTAAAGAACTATTTCTTAATTTATAGATAATTTTTAATTCAGAATTGCTTTTTTGTATTTTTTTTACAATTTTTTTTGCCCTAGGCTCAGGAATTCTTATATCTTTAAGTCCAACTTCTTTAAAACTAATCCAGACGTTTGCAAAAATTGGAAATAAAATTATTGCAAACACCAAGCATACAGCAGGTAAAATAAGTGTGTATGCAGTTCTCTTTTCTATTTTTGATAATGTGGAACTCATTTAAAAGCGGATAATAACCTATTATCCGCTTTTAAGAAATAAATTTGCTAGAATTTTGCTAATTCTGCGTTAATTTTTTTAACTGCCTCATCAACAGTTATCTGGTCATCAATGTATTCTCTTGTAATTCTATTTAAGAATTGAGCATTGATTATTTTTGATGCTCTAGAAAGCTCACCTTCTTTTACACCCCATCTGTTTGCAGTATCTAATCCAGCGACAATATTATTGATTACATCAGGTGAATAAAGATCAGTTAATGGTTTTTTTCTATCTACACCAACTGGTAATTTACTCCAAGCTTTTGTAAACGCAGCAGGATCTGAAGAATTTCCTCTTCTTACAGGAAATTTACCCTCGGGAGCGATTGCTAACGTGCTTGTATAACCTTCGTCCATAGAATACTCAACAAACTTTTTAGCTTCATCAGTGTCTGCATCAGCTGTAATACCGAAATATCTTACATCTGCCCATGCAGCACCTTTCTTATTATTTGGTCCACTAAAATTCGTTATGAAACCAGTTTTAGAAGCAAGTTCCGGTGATGTCGGATCACTATTGATTGTTGGTGGAGCTGAATCCCTTAGACCAGCTAATTCATCCATAATAAATGGTGACCAAATTATCATTGGAGTTTTTCCAGCAAAGTATAACTCTCTGGATTGTTTCCAAAATAGTTCTCCTGGAGGACTTGCTTTAGCTATAACTTTATAAAACTCTAAAGAATTTTTAAGAGCTTTTCCTTGTTTTTTTGTTCCACCCTTTTTAACAAAGTTTACACCATTTGCTAAAAGAACATGTTCAAGAACTTGGCTCATAAAGTTTTCATCAGTTTTAGTTGCAGCTACAAATCCAAACATATCTCCGCCTGAAAGAACTTTTACAGCCTTAGTTATATTTTCATAACTTGTTGGCGGTGCAAGACCTGCCTGTTTAAATAAGTCTTTCCTATAAACTACCATTTGTGTCCATCCATCAACTGGTACAGCAGCAATTTTTCCACCCTTTTTTGCCATGTTCAATGCACCTGGAGCAAAAGTTTTTTTTCCTAAACTTTTAACAACATCATTATTAGCATTTACATCAAGGATACCTGCTTCAGCCCAAGGTAAAACATATTGGAGCGTATGATAAATTACATCTGGAAGGTTACCTGCCGCTGCAGCAGCTGTAGCTCTAGAGCCTAAATCTTTTTCTTCCACTGGTATAACTTCGACTTTTATTCCAGTTTTGGATTCAAATGATTTAGCCATTTCCATTTGTTTTTCCATTCTTGCTGGTTGAACTTCAGTAGTCCAAAAAGTTAT
>CACNYH010000045.1 GCA_902624495.1 uncultured Pelagibacteraceae bacterium
GAAGCAAGATCAAAAATGCTTACTGGAGTAAATACTTTAGCCAACGCTGTTAAAGTAACTTTAGGACCCAAAGGTCGAAACGTGGTAATGGATAAATCTTATGGTGCTCCAAGAACTACGAAAGACGGTGTATCTGTTGCAAAAGAAATAGAGTTAGATGATAAATTTGAAAATATGGGAGCACAAATGGTTAAGGAAGTTGCTAGTAAAACTAACGACAACGCTGGCGACGGAACTACAACTGCAACTATACTTACTCAAGCAATTGTCAATGAAGGATTGAAATATGTTACAGCCGGCATGAACCCTATGGATATCAAGCGAGGAATTGATAAAGCTGTAGAAAATGTAATTAATAAATTAAAAACATCTTCAAAAAAAGTTAAAGCAAATGAAGAAGTTGCTCAAGTTGGAACAATTTCAGCAAATGGTGAGAAATCAATAGGTGATATGATTTCTAAAGCTATGCAAAAAGTTGGTAATGAGGGTGTTATCACGGTTGAGGAGGCAAAAGGTGTCGAAACTGAATTAGATGTGGTCGAGGGTATGCAATTTGATAGAGGATATCTCTCACCCTATTTTGTAACGAATACTGAAAAGATGACAACTGAATTAGAAAACCCATTAGTGCTTTTAGTTGAGAAAAAATTAACCAATTTACAACCAATGGTACCGCTTTTAGAGTCAGTAGTTCAAGCCAATAGACCTTTAATGATAATTTCTGAAGATGTTGAAGGAGAAGCTTTAGCAACTTTAGTTGTAAACAAATTAAGAGGTGGTCTGAAAGTTGTTGCGGTAAAAGCACCTGGTTTTGGTGATAGAAGAAAAGCGATGTTAGAAGATATCGCTATTTTAACTGGAGGACAAGTTATCTCGGAAGATCTAGGTATAAAATTAGAAAATGTGAAAATTGGTGACCTTGGTTCTTGTAAAAAAGTAAAAATTGATAAAGAGAACAGCACAATTGTAGCTGGTGAAGGTAAAAAATCAGATATTGAAGCAAGATGTAATCAAATTAGATCTGAGATCAATGAAACAACATCTGATTATGATAAAGAGAAACTTCAAGAAAGATTAGCTAAACTTGCTGGTGGTGTTGCTGTAATTAAGGTCGGTGGTGCTACAGAGGTTGAGGTTAAAGAAAGAAAAGATAGAGTTGAAGATGCTCTTAATGCAACTAGAGCTGCCGTTGAAGAGGGAGTGGTAATCGGTGGTGGTTGTGCATTACTTTACGCTGCTCAAGATTTAGATAGTGTTAAAGTCAAAGGTGATGACCAAAAAGCAGGTGTCGAAATAGTTAAAAAAGCTTTACAAGCTCCAATCAGACAGATTACTGCTAATGCAGGTGTCGATGGTTCTGTAGTTGTTGGTAAACTTTTAGAAGGTAAAAAATCTTCGCAAGGTTACGATGCCCAGAACGAAGAATATGTAGATATGTTTGCTAAAGGAATTATTGATCCAACTAAAGTTGTGAGATCAGCTTTGCAAGATGCTGCTTCAATAGCTGGACTATTAATTACAACAGAAGCAATGATTGCAGACAAGCCTGAAGAAAAAGACTCTAGTCCTGCAATGCCTCCAATGGGTGGCGGCATGGGTGGAATGGGCGGCATGGGTGGAATGGGAATGTAATTTCACCTACACAAAAGATTTTAAAAAAGGCTGCAGCTTCGCAGCCTTTTTTTTTGCAAAAAATAAACATGCATTTGATCTTAGTATCAAACCATCTTTAAGAACTCTTAAATTATTATCAGCCAAAGTTTTACCTGTAGAAGTAATATCTGTAATGATTTCGGAAGAACCTATGAATGGATAAGTTTCAGTGGCACCAAGGCTGGTTATCAATTTATATTGGGTAACCCCTTTAGAAATCAAAAAATCGTTAGTTAAATTTGGATATTTAGTCGCCACTCTCAATCTAGCATTTCTTTTAGATCTAATATCAAAAGATACCTCCTCAAGATCAGCAATCGTCTGCACATCTATCCAATCATCTGGCACAGCTATAACTAAGTTGGCATTACCAAAATCAAGTTTTTTTTGAATGTTTATTCTAGCTTGTAAATTTTGATCAGACTCTTTTAAAAGATCTAACCCAGACACACCAATGTCTAAAGTTCCATCTCCTAATCTTTGAATAATTTCTTTAGCATGAAGAAAAATAATTCTAATTTTAGGATTATTTTCAATAGTCCCAAAATAATTTCTTTCTTTTTCACTATTTAGAATCTTAAGTCCTTTATCATTAAAAAAAGATATTGCTTTATCTTTTAAACGTCCTTTACTTGGTAGACCTATAGTAATTAAATCCTTCATATATTTTTTAAGTTAATAGCAGCGCCAACAGCAGGGGTATTCTTTTTTGCACCTAGACTTTTAAGTAAATCGTCATATCGACCACCTCTAGCAATTTCTTTATTTCCTGAAAATACTTCAAACACAATTCCAGTATAATATTCTATATCTCTGCCAAAATTCGCGATGAAAAGAATATCTTGATTAATTTTTTTTAGACTGAGTATAGACTTAAAATCCTTAAATATATTTGTTTTAAGATTATTTTTTTTGGCAAAATCCAATAGCTTTTCATCAAGTTCAGATAGTTTACAATTAATTTGTAAA
>CACNYH010000046.1 GCA_902624495.1 uncultured Pelagibacteraceae bacterium
GATGAAGAATTCTAAGAATATTTGCCATCATAAATGATGAGAAAGCTTTAGCTTCTTTAATTTCATTTTTATTTTTTGAATTAAAAATAGGTTTTAAGAACTCTAAATACCAGTCGCAATAAGAATGCCAAACAAATTGATATGCATACCTAGCAGCCTCATCGAACCTAAATATTTCAATGTTTTTCGTGATTAAATTTTGTGTTTTTATAAATTCATTGTAAATCCAATGGTTTATTGGAAGTTTAATTGAGGTCAAACTTATCTTTTTATCTAATTTACAATTATTAAGTTTTAAAAAATTATTTGCACTCCAAATTTTTGTTATAAAGTTTCTATTTCCAGTAACTCTATCTTTTGATAATTTTACATCTCGTCCTGGAGAGGCCATTGAAATTAAAGTAAACCTTAAACTATCTGCTCCATATTCATTTATTAAATTTAATGGATCGATCACATTACCTTTTGACTTTGACATTTTCTGCCCCTTTTCATCTCTTACCAAGGCATGAACATATACTTTATGAAAAGGTGTATTTTTTTTAAAATAATTTCCCATCATCAACATCCTTGCTACCCAAAAGAAAATTATATCAAAACCAGTAACAAGAACTGAAGTAGGATAAAATTTATTCAGTTCTTCAGTTTTCTTTGGCCATCCAAGAGTAGCAAAAGGCCATAAAGCTGATGAAAACCAAGTATCTAAAACATCTGTTTCCTGTTTTAATTTAAATTTTTTATTTTTATTTTTTTTCTTTGCTAGTTTTACTGCATCTTTTTCACTTTCAGCTACAAAAATATTTCCATTTTCATCATACCAAGCAGGTATTCTATGACCCCACCAAATCTGCCTAGATATGCACCAAGGCTCAATATCATTCATCCATTGAAAAAATGTTTTTGACCAGTTGCTTGGAAAAAAAGTAGTTTTGCCCTCTTTAACTATCTTAATTGGTTTTTTTGATAATTTTTTGGCATCAACGAACCATTGCTCTGTTAAGAGAGGTTCGATTATGGTGTTTGATCTATCTCCATATGGAACTTTATTTTTAATATTTTCGATTTTTACAAGAGAACCTTTGTCCTTTAATTTTTTAATTATAAGTTTTCTTGCTTCAAATCTGTCTAAACCATGAAACTCTTTAATCCCATTTTTGTTTATTTTGCCATTCTCTTCAAAAATATTTATTATTTCTAATTTATTTCTCTTGCCTACCTCATAGTCATTGAAATCATGTGCTGGTGTAATTTTTACTGCTCCTGAACCTTGTTCCGGATCAGCGTAATTGTCAGAAATAATTTTAATAGTCCTATTAACAATTGGAACAAGAACATTTTTTCCAACTAAATTAACATATCTTTCATCCTTTGGATTTACAGCAACGGCGGTATCTCCCATCATTGTTTCTGGTCTGGTGGTGGCAATAGTGATTTTTTGATCTGAGTTCTCTATCGTATAATTAATGTAATACAATTGTGATTGAACATCTTTTTGGTTTACTTCCAAGTCAGAAATAGCAGTTTGAAGTTTAGTATCCCAGTTGACTAATTTTTTGTCCTTATAAATTAGCTTGTTTTTATGAAGATCAACAAAAACTTTTATTACAGCTTTAGAAAGATCCTTGTCCATGGTGAACCTCGTTCTTGACCAATCACACGAACAACCTAATTTCTTAAGTTGATCTAAAATTATTCCACCAGATTCCTCTTTCCAATCCCATATTTTTTTAATAAACTTTTCTCTTCCTAAATCATTTTTTTTAATTCCTTCTTTTAAAAGGTTATTTTCAACAACTGCTTGAGTTGCAATTCCAGCATGATCTGTTCCTGGTTGCCATAGAGTTTCGAGGCCTTTCATTCTATTAAATCTAACTAAAACATCTTGAAGACTATTGTTAAGGGCATGTCCCATATGTAATCTTCCCGTAACATTAGGTGGAGGAATTACTATAGAAAATTTTTTATTTGATTTTTGTTTTTTTGGTTTAAATAAGCCTTTTTTAATCCAAAAATCTGAGATTTTTTTTTCTTCTTTACTATGATTATATTTTTTAAATTCCATTTTATTGATAACTAGAGATATATATCAGATTTCAATAACTATTAAGTTTAAAATCTAGATATAAGGCAGCGGTCCAAGAAAAATTTTTAGCGCCCATTCCTAATCCTGATTTACAACTGTAATATTCTCGAAATTTTTTTTTTTCTACTAAA
>CACNYH010000047.1 GCA_902624495.1 uncultured Pelagibacteraceae bacterium
GCCGTCAACAAATAAATAATTGTTATTTTTTAATATTAAAGAGAATCCATACGATCCTGAAAAATTAGATATATAATTTAGTCTATCGTTGTAAAGGGGTAGATATTCATCAAAAAATTCGTCATTTTTTGGTATTAAATAACCATCAATTTTTTCTTCAATAAAAGTTTTTTTTAATTTTCTTATTTTTTCCATTTTAGTAATTTATTTTTTTTATATCTGTCCCAACCTGGGCTTCTATACTCTTCATCATATTCTATAGAATTATCTTGATTAAATTCAAAGTCACCACTTTCAGTTACTTCAACCTCATTTTTTTCTACGCTTTCATCTGGTATTTCATTAATAAATCTTGATGGAAGTGCATCCATCCAGTCTCCATGATAGGCTCTTTTCAAAGCAAAAGATAAGTAAGCTTCTTTTTTTGCTCTGGTAATTCCTACGTAAGCTAATCTTCTTTCTTCCTCTAAAGCAAAGTCTCCTTTTTCTTCTAATGATTTTTGATGGGGAAACAAACCTTCTTCCCATCCTGGTAAAAAAACTACATCAAATTCAAGGCCTTTAGCTGCATGCATTGTCATTAAATTTACTTTTGCTCCTTCCCACTCTTGATCTATTGAGGTCGCAAGTGAAACGTGTTCGAGAAAACTTTGCAAATTATCATAATCTTGCATTGCTCTGAGCAACTCTTTTAAATTTTCTAATCTATTCTCATTTTCTAAGTCTTTTTTATTTTTAAGCATTGACGAATATCCCGATTCATCTAACACTAGTTTTAAAAGATCAAAATGTTTCATCTTTGTTGAATCCTTCCGCCATTTATGCAACATGTTCATTAATTCTTGCAGAGTTTTTTTTATTTTTGGTTTAAAATCACCACTTTCAATAATCTTCATAATAGAATCTTCTAGACATAATTTATTATTTTTACCAAAAGTATAAACTTGATTGAGAGTACTTTCACCAACCCCTCTTTTTGGAGAACCAATAACTCTCTCTAAAGCAAGATCATCAAATTTTTGATTAATTATTCTTAAATATGATACAGCATCCTTAATTTCTGCTCTTTCATAAAATTTTATACCACCTAAAACTCGATAGCCTATTCCTACTTTGAGAAACCTTTCTTCAAATTCTCTAGTTTGGTAAATTGCCCTAACTAATATGGATACGTGATTCAGAGAATATTTTTTCTTTATTTTTTGCTCAATAATATCACTCACGCCCTGTGCTTCATCTTTTCCAGTTCTATAACAATTCAGTTTTACTAGTTCGCCCTGACTTGCAGATGACCACAATTTTTTACTTACTCTACTTGAGTTGTTTGATATTAAATTTGATGCGGTATCTAATATATTTTTTGTCGATCTATAGTTTTGTTCTAATTTAAATACTTTACAATTCTTATAAATTTTATCAAAAGTTAGAAAATTTTTGATTTCAGCTCCTCTCCAGCTATATATTGATTGATCATCATCCCCTACACAACAGATATTTTGTTTTTCATTAACCAATAAGTTTAACCATTTATTTTGAATAAAGTTTGTGTCTTGAAACTCATCTACTAATATATATTTAAAATTATTATTATATATCTTTTTAATATCTTCATGTTCTTCAAACAGTTTTACGCAAAATAGAATTAGGTCTCCAAAGTCAAAAGCATTTAAATCTTTTGTTTTGTTTTGATAGATTTCATAAACTTTAAGAATAGATTTAATTATAGATCCTGATTTATCTAATTTGATATCTTTAGGTAAAAGCCCCTTATTTTTCCATTGATCTATATGGTACATAATTAATTGTGGGGAAAACTTTTTTGCATCAAGATCCTCTGCTTTTACAATATTTCTTAAAAGTTTCTTTTGATCGTCTGTATCTAAGATAGTAAAATTACTTTTATAACCAAGAGCTTCTGCGTGTCTTCTTAAAAACTTTACACTTATAGAGTGGAATGTTCCTAACCAAGATACAGCATTTGAACTTCCTTTAAGATGCTGAATAACTCGATTTTGCATTTCTTTCGCAGCCTTATTAGTAAAAGTCACACACAAAATTTGATTTGGCCAAGCTTTTTTTTGATTAATAATATGAATAAGCCTTGTTGTAAGAACTCTTGTTTTACCCGAACCCGCTCCAGCAACTATGAGG
>CACNYH010000048.1 GCA_902624495.1 uncultured Pelagibacteraceae bacterium
TTTTTAAATTAAAAAAAAGACCAAAAATTAATCCGTTAATAGTCCATTATAATAATTATAAAGAAGCAAACAAAGACGTTATTTTAGATAAGAACTTTTTTAAACTTTATAAAAAATTTTGTCCAGGCCCTTTAACCTTTGTTTTGAAAAAAAATACAGAATCAAAAATTAATTCTTTAGTTACAGCTAATTTAAATACTGTAGCAATTAGATTTCCAAGTAATAGAATAGTTAAAACTATACTTAAACTTTTAAATTTTCCTTTAGCTATGCCAAGTGCAAATATTGCATCAAGTGTTAGTCCTGTAAGTGCTCAAGATGTGTTTGAAGATTTTAAAAAAAAATTAAAAATTATAATAAATGGTGGTAAATCTAAAATTGGAATTGAATCGACTGTAATCGATTTAACTGGAAAACCTAAAATACTCAGGCCCGGAATAATAAGCTCGGACGAAATAAAAGATTTTCTGAAATTGTCTCTATCATCAAAAAGAAATTCTAAAAAAAAATCTCCAGGTATGATGAAAAAACACTATTCACCTGGAATACCGATCATTTTTAAAGGAAAACCCTCTAGACTTAATCATGCTTACATTGTATTTGGAAGAAAACATAACAATAATCAAAATTATTTTAATTTAAGCAAAAAAGCGAACTTGAGGGAAGCTGCAGCTAATTTGTATAAAATATTAAGAAAAATAAAAAAAAAGGGGTATAAAAAAATTTTTATAGATAAAATACCTAATCGTGGTCCTGGATTAGCTATTAATGATCGGTTATTAAGAGCATCAAAATAATGTTTATTGAAATTAAGAATTTAAGTAAAATTTATAACAAATACCTAGCGGTAGATAAAATCAATTTTCATTTAGACAAAGACAAAACTATCGGTTTGCTTGGCCCTAATGGCTGTGGAAAAACTACAACTATAGGAATGATGTTAGGACTTGTTACTCCATCAAGTGGTGAAATTTTGATAGAAAATAAAAATTTAAACTCTTTTGGAAGAGATGAGATATTGAAAAGATTTAATTTTGCTTCTCCATATGTTGAGTTACCAAAAAAATTAACTGTAAGACAAAATCTTGAGATATATGGACGATTATACGGAATTAAAGATTTAAAAAAAAGAATACATGAAATTTCAAATGACTTAGAAATAAAGGAATTTTTTGAAAGAAAGACAGGTGAGCTTTCGTCAGGTCAAAAAAACAGAGTTTCTCTTGCTAAATCTTTAATTAATAAACCAGAAATTCTTCTTCTCGATGAACCAACAGCAAGTTTAGACCCAGATATTGGTGATTTTATTAGGAGTTATATTCAAGAATATAAATCAAAAAATAAAGTTACGGTTTTATTAGCCTCACATAACATGAATGAAGTTGAGAGGCTTTGCGACAGCATTATCATGATGAGAAAAGGTAAAATTATAGATAAAGGAACTTGTAAAAATTTGATAGAAAAACACGGTAGAAACAATTTAGAGGAAACTTTTTTAAAATTAGCAAGGAGTAAAGATGAACTTTAGTAAAATATATGCGCTAGGTTTAAGGCATCTCTATTTGGTAATGAATTCATTTCCAAGAGTTTTGGATCTAATATACTGGCCCACTGTTCAAATTTTTTTATGGGGATTTATATCAAAGTTTTTTACGCTTAACTCTGAATATTATAACAATACTGTTGGTGTAATACTTACTGCAGCAATTTTATATGATTTTCTCTTTAGGGCTAGTATAAGTTTTAATATGATGTTTCTTGAGGAAATATGGAGTAGAAATTTTACAAATTTATTTATAGCTCCTATTAAAATAAGAGAAATAATAGCTGCTCTGACTTTAACAGCAATTATAAGAACGCTGATTGGATTAGTGCCTGCAGTGATCATAGCAATACCTCTTTTTGGTGTTTCTGTACTAAACCTTGGATTGCCATTAATATTTTTATTGATTGGATTATATCTTTTTGGGATTACCTTAGGTCTTTTAGTAACTTCAGGTTTATTAAGATATGGTCCCTCTTTTGAAAATATTGCTTGGGCAAGTTTGTTTTTCTTAGCCCCTTTAGGGTGTATTTATTATCCAATAGAAATTTTACCGGATTTCCTGCAAATTATTGCAAAGGGTCT